>JAOAEP010000159.1 GCA_026416755.1 bacterium
TTGCCTCTGTATTTATTGGATGTATACCCCAAACTAATGCAACTAAAAATGAAACTCTCTCTCCATATATCTTTCTTAATAGTAAATAAACTAAAATAGCACATCCTGAATGAAATAAAATGTTTAATAAATGGTATCCAACGGGATTTAAACCAAAAATTTTGTAAATAATTGCATAAAGAGTTGTTTGAATAGGTCTATAAAAAGTAGTTTTTTCTCCAACCCCTTCAAGTAGATTTTTCGTAAAATAGAACTTAAAAAATCTGAAACTTTTAATAAAAGGATTTTGAACAATTAACATTACATCGTCAAAAATAAAAGGGTTTAAAATAGTATTAAAATAAACAAAAATTGAAATAAAAAAGAGCAATTTCTCTTTATTTTTATGTTTTAAATTAAAGATAGGTGTTTTTTCTTTCTTTTTTATTTTTTTTTCCATTTTCGTATTTTTTATTATAACATTATAAAATATTTATATGCTAATTTTAAAAGGAATTTCTGGAATTTTTATCCAATCTATTGTTTTAAGAGAAATTTTTTCTAACTTTTTTGGGAATGAACTATTTTTTTGCTTGGTTATCTCTTTTTATCTTTCTGGTGGAGCGATGGGCAGTTTTATTTTAAGTAAAAGTAGAAATTGGCAAAAAGATTACATTTTTTTTACAATTTTAGAGATTTTTATACTCCCAATTTTTATTTATTTTTTAAGAATTTCAACAAACATTCTTCAAGCATATTATTTTTCAAATATCAAATTTTTAATACTTTCTTTTTTCCTTTCTTTTTCATCAGGTTTTTTTGAGGGATGCAGATTTATTCTCCTTTCTTTTATTTATAGATATGAAAAAAGTTCAGGTAAAGTTTATGGTCTTGAAGGAATTGGCTTTTTAATAGGTGGCTTTTTATTTTATCTATTACTTTTTTTTAAAAAAGATATTTTTTTTCTCCTATTTTTTTCATTCCTTTTAAACATATCTACTATTTTTTATTTTAGAAAGAATTTTGCATTTATATTTGGACTTTTTATTTTATCACTTTTTCCATTTTCAAATAAGATTGAGTTTAAAACAGTAGAAAAAAAATATAAAGTATTTAATCTTATTGAAATTAGAGAAACTTTTTTTAATAAACTTACTATTTTAAAAAAGGAAAATCAATACATTTTACTTTCAAATGGATTTCAAGAATGGTCAACCCAACCTGATTATTTTTCTATAAAAAATATTGTCTATTTTTCACTTGCTTTTTGTAAAGATTTAAAAAAAGTTGGTATTTATGGTAATCCTGAAATTCTTGAAGAAATAAAAAAATATAAAGTTCCTGAAATTTATTTTTTTGAAATTGATAAAGAAAAATTTAAGTTTATTAAGGAATATCAACTAAAATCAGGTTCTAAAAATATCTATTTTTATGATAATTTAACCAGATTTTTAAAAGAAAATAAAATCAAATTTGACGTATTTATTATCACAAGTTCTTTACCAATGACAATGAGAGAAAATTATTTCCTTACAGAAGATTTTTTTAGGGAAATTAAAGATTTTACTGAAACTATTTCTATTGTTTTACCAGGAACGTATGATTATCTTGGAGAAATACTTTTAAATCTTCATTCTTCAATTTATAAAACTGGTAAGAAATATTTTGTTAATGAACTATTAGTTTTTACATATCCTATGATTATTATCTTTTCTAACTCTGAATTAAAATTAAAAAAAATGCTACTTACAGATAAAGAATTTTTTAATGAAAGTTATCTGAATTTTGTTACTGATGAAAATAAAAAAAGTAAATATCTTGAGAAAATTCTAAATACTCCTTCCCACATAAATACAATCTCAAACCAATTTTCATTATATACATCTATTGCTTTTTATTTTTCACAATTTTCTCAAAAAACAGGAAAAATCTTAATTAAATTTTTCTCTTTTTTATACAAATTAAAAGATTTTTTACCCATAATTTTTCTTTTAATTTTTTTAATATTACTTTTACCTTCCTTTTCTCCATATTCTACAATTATTTTTACCAATGGTTTTTCTTCTTTTACCTTTGAAACAATCTTTATTTACCTTTTTCAAATCTACTTTGGATTTATTTACGGATTTATAAGTGGAATAATTGGAATTTTTATGGCAGGACTTTCTTCTGGTAGTTTAATTTCCATATTAAGAATTCATAGTAAAAAAACTTTGTTTTATTCAGAAATTCTTCACTTTCTATTTTATGCCTTTTCTTTCCTTTTAATTCTTAACGGTAACCTTCCAATATATCTTATTTTTATCTCTGGATTTCTAACTGGATGGGAATTTGGTATTATTTCTTTCCTAGTAAAAAAGAAAAGCATTATAGAGACAACAGGAAAACTTTATTCTATTGATTTAATAGGTGCTCTTTTTTCAGCCCTTCTTTTACCTATTTTATTCATTCCTATATTTGGCATTTTAGGTTGCATTCTTTTACTGGTTTTTTTGAAATTTTCAAATTTATTTAAGATTTATTTTTATTGATTAACTCCCTTCTGTTAACTTACGAAGTTAACAACAGTACAAATTAGGTTTACATTATTGAAAATGAAAGGTATAATTTTTAATCTAAAAGGGAGGTTAGAAATGATAAATAGAATTAAAACATATTTTCTACTCGGGATTTTAACGGTTATTTTGGTTTTTATTGGAGGATTTTTTGGGAAAAGTGGTTTAATAACTGCTTTAATTTTTGCTTTTTTTCTTAACTGGATTTCATATTTTTTCAGTGATAAAATTGTACTTACAATGTATAGAGCAAGAGAAGTTAAAGAAAATGAAGAACCATATTTACATTCAATAGTTTCTGAACTTTCTCATGCTGCAGAAATACCAAAACCTAAAATTTATATAATAAATTCATCTACCCCAAATGCTTTTGCCACAGGAAGAAGTCCAAATAATGCAGTTATTGCTTTAACAACAGGGATAATTGAACTTCTAGATGAAAAAGAATTAAAAGGAGTAATTGCTCATGAATTGACCCATATCAAAGATAGAGATATTCTTGTTGCAACAATTGCAGCAACAATAGCAGGTGCAATAACTTTTCTTGCAAGAATGCTTCAATATATGGCTTTCTTTGGTTCAATGGATAGTGATGATAGAAAAAATGGGAATATTTTTGGTCTTATTGCAATTTTACTCTTTGCTATTCTTGCTCCAATTGCTGCATTAATTGTTCAACTCGCAATTTCTCGTTCAAGAGAATATCTTGCTGATGAAGGTGGTGCCAAAATCTGTAGAAATCCTTTATATCTTGCAAATGCATTAAGAAAACTTGCATATGGAGTTAAAAGATATCCTATGACAACAGCAAATCCTGCTACAAGCCATCTCTTTATAGTAAGTCCTTTTTCTGGAAAAACTATTTTAACATTATTTTCAACTCATCCTCCTATTGAAGAAAGGATAAAGCGACTTGAAAGAATGATTTTATAATGGATAGGGGAAAATTAGAAAAGTTATTAAAAGATTTTAAAAGAGGAAAAATCACAGAAGATGAATTTATAGAAAAACTAAAATATTTTCCATACTATGATTTAAATTTTGTAAAGATTGATACTCATAGGTCATTAAAATTTGGCTTCCCAGAAGTCATTTTTGGACAAAATAAAACGTTACAACAGATTAAGGGAATTTTATTAGAAATAAAAAAAATACATTCAAATGTTATAATCACAAGAGTTGAAAAAGAAATTGCTGAAAAGATAAAAAAAGATTTTCCAGAAATTATTTATTTTGAAGATGCTAAAATTCTCACATTTAAAAAAGAGAAAGAAAAAAAAGATGGATATGTGTGTATTGTAACTGCTGGCACAGCAGATATACCAATTGCAGAGGAAGCAGGAATAACTCTTGAAATCCTTGGTATAAAAGTTAAAAGAATTTATGATGCAGGGGTTGCTGGCTTACATAGATTGCTTGATAAAATAGAAATACTTAATAAAGCAAAATGTATAATTGTTGTTGCCGGAATGGAAGGTGCATTACCGAGTGTAGTAGGAGGGCTCGTTGGGAAGCCAGTGATAGCAGTTCCAACATCAATAGGTTATGGCATGAATTTAAATGGAATTGCTCCCCTTTTAACAATGCTAAATTCTTGTTCTCCAAATGTTGTAGTGGTAAATATAAATAATGGTTTTGGGGCTGGTTTTTTTGCTTATATTTCTTTTTTTGTAAATAAATAAAAAGTTGTAACTTCCCCCCTAGTTTTCTCAATTATTCCTCTTGCGTAATCAATCTGCCTTCTCAAATTTCTTGTTATTGCTTCAGGATATTGAAAATTCAAAATGAAAAAATAAATATCATCCATAATCTTTAAATATCTTTCAATATTGTCCACATCCTTTTCTCTAATTTTATCAAGTATATATCTTCTTATTTCTCCAAGTGATTCTGCAAGTCCATGTAAATAACTTATAGAGTCAAAATCATTCAATTTAGGTATTCTTTTCTCAAATATAACTTCATATATTGTCTTTGCTTCAACTACTTCCTTTTCTGCTTGATGTAGAAAACCTTGATAATAAATTTCTGGGTATTTTTTTAGTTTTTTCTTAATTTCTTTTAACTTACTCAAACAATTTTCAATTTCAATTTTCGCCTCTTGGAATTTACCATTGTGAATTTTTTTTATTGAAGAAGTAGCGGTTCTTGTAATTTCTCTTAAAACTTTTAAAGATTCTTCTCTTATTTTGTCTTCTTCTTCAAGGAATTTTATAATTTTACTTGCTATTTTCTCTAATTTTTTTTCCATAAAAATTTTTCAGTTCTTTTTCAATCTCCAATCTAGCCCTGTATTTAATATTTTTGTTAATATTTAAGGGTATTTTTTCTTTTTTTTCTAATGGATAGACAACCTCAAGAAATTCATTTACATTTATAAATTTACTACCAAGTATTTTTGTAAATTCTTGCACTTCCCTATCGTCTGAAACAACCCAAATTTGTTTTCTCTCCTTTCTATTTTCAAGTATTTCTCTTATTTTTTCATCTGCAGATGTTTCATTTGAAAAAATAATCTTTATTTTTCTTCTTTGATAAAATGAGAAATTAGAAGATTTGCCGTCAAAAACAATTGTAATATCAATTGTTGGATGTTTTCTTTTATACCTTTCAAGAATATCAATTAAAAATTCCTGTGCAAATTCAATCCCTTGTCTTTCATATTTTTTTATAAAACTTGTTTTTATTAAATTAAATCCATCAATAATATATTCCATACAAACCTCTATTTAACATTTATATATTATATTTTTTTTTCTCAAATTGCAAGGTGAATCTTAGTAAAAATAGAAATTTTGAAAAAATATTTTAAAAAAGATAAAATTAGAAATGGATAAAATGAACAAGAGATACCAAATTGTAGTATGTGGAGGAGGACTGGCTGGAGTAGTTTGTGCAATTACTGGAAAACGACTTGGACTTTATACTTGTATAATTCAGGATAGACCTGTTTTTGGGGGTAATGCGAGTTCTGAAATAAGAGTAAATATTGGTGGTGCATGTGCATTTAATTGTTGGGCAAGAGAAACAGGAATTATAAGTGAAATTTTTCTTGAAGAAAGAAAAAGAAATTATGAATATCATAGAACTACATGGAGTAATGGAATACTTGATATTGTTTTATATGAATTTTTAAGAAATGAAGAAGTTGATATATATCTGAATACTTCTGTAAGAAAAGCAATTATGAAATCAAAAGATGAAATAGAAGGAGTTTATTGTGTCCAAATTGGAAATGAAAAAGAGATTGTGATTTATGGAGATTATTTTGTTGATGCAACTGGAGATGGAGTTGTTGGATTTAGTGCAGGAGCAGAATTCAGGATGGGGCGAGAAAGCAAGTATGAATTTAATGAAGAACTTGCACCTGAAAAAGAGGATATGGGGATAATGGGAAATTCTTTGCTTTTTCTTGTTAGAGATGTTGGAGAATTTGTCAAATTTACTCCTCCAAATTGGGCTATTAAATATGAAAAAGATGATATTTGTTTAAAACATAGATGGCATACCCATAAACCAGGTTACTGGTGGATTGAAATTGGATATCCATTTGACACAATTTATGATAATGAAGAAATAAAGCATAATTTAATCGCTCATGTTTTAGGAATATGGGACCATATGAAAAATAAAGAAGACCATGGATTTAGTAATTTTGTTTTAGAATGGGTGGGTATGATTCCAGGAAAAAGAGAATCAAGAAGGTTTATTGGTGATTATATTTTAAATGAGAATGACATTAAAAAAAGAAAAAAATTTGAAGATGCAATTGCTTATGGTGGATGGTTTATTGATTTACATACACCAGGTGGAATTCTTACAAAAGACCAACCACCAGAAGCGACACATCAGATAGATAGAGAAAAAAGGATAGAAGAACAAGATAAAAGATTTGTTTATATTTATCAAATTCCTTATAGATGTATCTATTCAAAAAACATTAAAAATTTATTTTTTGCTGGAAGGGATATAAGTGTAACTCATGTTGCTCTTGGAACTACAAGATTAATGGGTACTTGTGCGATTTTAGGACAGGCAGCAGCAACAGCAGTTTATTTATGTGAAAAATATAATTGTAAACCACGAGAAATATATCAAAAAGGATATTATAAAGAACTTCAACAAATTTTATTAAGAGATGGATGTTTTATCCCAGATATTAAAAATGAAGATGAAAATGATTTATGTCTAAATGCTAAAATAATATCTTCATCTCAAAGTCCTTTAAGATTTGAAAATATAAGTGAAGAAATAAAACTAGATATAGAAGTTGGGGAAAAATTACCACTAATTGGAAAAATTGACAAAATAAAAATAAAAGGAATTGTTGAAAAAAATACAGTTTTGAAATTTCATTTAAGAAGTTCCTATGACCTTTGGGATTTTACATCAGTAAAGGATATCATATATAAAGAAATTGAGGTTAAAAAAGGAGTTGAAAGTATAATGATTGATATAAATAAGGAATTTGAAAGAGGAATATACTGGTTTTATTTTGAAAAGAATGAAGATGTTGTATTAAAATGTACCAATGAAGAAATGCCAGGGTGTAGTTTAATTTTTAGACCTGGGAAAAATTGGAGATTTGAAAGATGGACGAAAAGAAAAAATTTATATTTTGAAATAGAGCCAGAAATCTATCCTTTTGAACCTGAAAACATAATAAGTGGGGTATCAAGGCCTGAAAAATGGACAAATGTATGGATATCTAACAAAGGTATGCCTCAATATCTTGAAATTATATTTAATAAAGAATTAGAATTCAATTTTATACAATTTATTTTTGATGCAGAAATAGATAAAGAGTATACCCAAATACCCCCTTTTTATATTCCAATAAATATTCCAAAAGATTTTAAAGTATATATAGAAACTGATGACAAATGGAAAAAAATTTTAGATATCCAGGAAAACACATCTTATTTTTGCAGATATAAATTTGAAACATTAAAAAGTAAAAAAATTAAGGTTGAATTTTTAAAGACAAATGGTAGTGAAAAGGTATTTGTTTACGAAATAAGAATATATAAAATTTAACTTTCAAAGAGGGGTTAAAATGAAAGTAAAAGAACTTTTTAATCTTGAAGGAGAAAAAGCAATAGTAACAGGTTCAAGTCAAGGACTTGGAAAAGAAATGGCAATTGCTCTTGCAGAAGCAGGTGCTGATATTGCAATAGTTGATATAAATTTGGAAAAAGGGAAAGAAGTTGTTGAAGAAATAAAAAAAATTGGAAGAGAAAGTTTTTTTATTAAATGTGACGTTTCTAAGGAAAAAGAGGTTGAAAATATGGTAAAGGCGGTAAAAAATAAATTCAAGAAAATAGATATACTTGTTAATAATGCTGGAATTGTTAATAACTTCCCTGCAGAAGAAATGGAATTAAAAGAATGGGAAAAAATTATGGATGTTGACCTAACAGGTGTCTTTATATGTTCACAAAAAGTTGGGAAAATTATGATTGAACAGAAAAAGGGAGTTATAGTTAATATTGCTTCAATGTCCGGTATTATTGTAAATAATCCCCAACCACAGTGTCATTATAATACAGCAAAAGCAGGAGTTATTATGCTTACAAAATCACTTGCTGCTGAATGGGCAAAATATAATATAAGGGTGAATGCTATTGCTCCTGGATATATGGCTACGGATATGGTAAAAAGAGCTTTTCCCAAATATGGTAAAAAATGGATACCTTTAATTCCAATGGGAAGAATAGGAAACCCTTACGAAATTAAAGGACCGGTAGTTTTCCTCTGTTCAAAAGCATCAAGTTATATTACAGGAAGTGTTATTGTAATGGATGGAGGGTATACCATCTGGTAAGTAACCTATTATAAAAATTCTCTATCAAGACATCTGTATTGAATTGCTTCTGAAATATGATGGGGAAGAATTTTTTCTGAATTATCAAGGTCTGCTATAGTTCGCGCTACCTTTCTTATCTTATCATAAGCACGAGCAGATATTTTTAAATTCTCAATTGCATTTTTTAATAAGTTTTTTGCTTCATCTGATAAAATGCAATATTTTTTTATTTGGGAAGAATTCATATGAGCATTAAAATATATCCCCTCATTTTTAAATCTTTCTTTCTGTATTTCTCTTGCCATTTCTACCCTTTTTCTTATACTTTCTGAATCTTCCTCTTCTTTCTCTTCAAATAAAATATTTGTAGGTAAACTTGTTATTTCTATGTGTATATCAATTCTGTCAAGTAATGGGCCTGAAAGTTTTTTCCTATATTTTAAAATTTGAGATAAGGTACAATGGCATTCTCTTTGACTATCTCCATACCAACCACATGGACATGGATTTGTTGCTGCAACAAGTAAAAATCTTGAAGGAAATTCAAGACGACCCTTTGCTCTTGAAATATTTACTTTCCCATCTTCAAGAGGTTGCCTAAGACCTTCAAGAACATCCCTATGAAATTCAGCCAATTCATCAAGAAAAAGAACACCATTATGTGCTAAACTAACCTCTCCTGGCTTTGGCACTACGCCCCCTCCAATTAAAGCAATATCTGAAATTGTATGGTGTGGGCTCCTAAAAGGTCTTTCAAAAATAAAAGAATCTTTTAAAATACCACTTACTGAATGAATTTGTGTTATTTCTAATGCCTCTTCTAATGTTAAAGAAGGAAGAATAGTAGGTATTCTTCTTGCTATCATTGTTTTTCCACTTCCAGGAGAACCAATCATTAAAATATTATGGGAACCACTTACAGCCACTTCAACTGCTCTTTTCACATACCTTTGCCCTTTAACTTCTTTAAAATCAACTTCATATTTATTTCTTTTTTTAAAAATTTCTTCAATATCCGACTTAACTGGTTCAATTTCTTTTTTCCCTTTTAAAAATTCAATACATTCATTTAAGTTTTTTACAGGATAAACTTCAACTTCTTTTATAATAGACCCTTCAAGAGAATTTTCGTAAGGAACAATAAATTTCTTCTTTTTCATTTCTTTTAATTTTAAAACCATTGGTAAAATTCCAGGGACTGCTCTTATCTCTCCATTTAAAGCAAGTTCTCCAACAAAATAAAATTCTTCAACTTTTGATTGCCTAATTTCCCCATTTGCAGTAAGTATTCCTATAGCCATTGGTAAGTCAAAATAAGGTCCTTCTTTTTTTAAATCAGCAGGTGCAAGATTAATAGTTATTTTACCAGTAGGAAAATCGTATCCAGAATTTTTAATTGCAGGTTTTATTCTATCTTTACTTTCTTTAACTGCTTGGTCTGGAAGTCCAACAATTGAGATACCAGGAATGCCCTTTGAAATATCTATTTCAATATCCACAGGATATGCCTCAATTCCCCATATAGTAAATGAACATATTTTTGAAATCATATTTTTTTAATCTACTATCTTTTAAAATTTCTGTCAATAAGTTTACACCTTGATCAAAAATAAATTTTATTGTCAAAAGTTCAAAAAAAAGGGTAAAATTATAATATATTTATGCATCCTTTGATGTTCTATTAATTCTATTTTTTTCAAGGAAGGAGGAAAGAATGAAGGCACTTTTACTTTTGGGTGGATTTGGAACAAGATTAAGACCCTTTACAATTAATAAACCAAAAGCACTCTTACCTCTTGTTAACATCCCTTTTATTTCTTATCAATTTGAATTGTTGAGAAAATATAGGATAAATGAAGTTATTTTAGGTGTTGGATATAAAGGAGATGAATTCAAAAAAATAGTAGAGATGGGTAAAAAATTTGGACTTAAGGTTTATCTATCATATGAAAAAAAGCCACTTGGAACAGCAGGAGGAATAAAAAATGCAGAAAAATTTTTAAAGGGGAAAGAACCATTTTTAGTTTTCAATGGAGATGTTCTTGCAAATTTTAACCTTGATAAAATTTTAAACTTTCATGTAGAAAAAAATGCTTATATTACAATCGGGATGGTAAAAGTTTCAGACCCTTCTTCATATGGATTAATTGTTACTGATGATGAAATGAAAATTGTAAAGTTTATTGAAAAACCAAAACCAGAAGAGATAATCACAGATACAATAAATGCAGGAGTTTATGTATTTAATTCAGAAGTACTTGAAGAAATCCCTTCAGGTATTGAGGTATCCGTTGAAAAAGAAACATTCCCGCAAATTCTTGAAAAAGGAAAAAATATCTATGGATATGTACATTATGGATACTGGCTTGATGTAGGAACAATAGAAAAGTATAAAAAAGGAAATTTTGATTTAATTGAGGGGAAAATTGGACTTCTTTATCAAAAAACAGATGAGAAAATAGAAAAAAAAGAAAATGTATTAATAGGGAATAATGTCAGCGTAGAAGAGAAATTAATTTTAGGTAATAATGTTGTAATAGGTGAAGATTCAGTATTTAAAGGTAAAGTAATCGTTGGAGAAAAGACATTTATTGGTAAAAAATGTTTAATTGAGAATTCTATAATTTTTGAAAATGTTTTTATAGGGGATGAGTGTATTATAAAAGATTCAATAATTGGAAGTTCTACTCTCATAAAAAATAATTGTGAAATAAAAGCGTCTGCAATAGGAGATAATTCATATATAACCCAATTTTCTAAAGTTTCTTATTAAAATGGAAATAATAACAAAAACAAGATTTTTTAAACCTACTGAATACAGTATATATAAGCCCAAAATATGTTTTCTTTCAACTTATGTGCCTAAACCATGTGGAATTGCCACCTTTACGAATGATTTATTGAGACATATTGATAATTATAATATTCTAATTCCCTCAAGAGTTATTGCAATGAATGGAAAAGGAGAAGAGTATAGTTATCCTGAAGAAGTAGTTAAGTCAATCACAATTGAAGAAATTAATGATTATTTAGAAGCATCCAAATATATAAATGATTCCGATATCGAAATTGTTAGTATACAACATGAATTTGGGATATTTGGGGGTGAATATGGTGAATATCTTTTAGAGTTTCTTAATAATTTAAAAAAACCATGTGTAACAACTTTTCATACGGTCCTTCCTAATCCTGGACAAAAGATGAGAGAAATAGTTAGGAAAATATCTGAAAGAAGTGTTTTTATTGTGATTATGACAAATATAGCAAAAGAACTTTTACATGATTATTATGGTGTATCAAAAAGAAAGATGGAATTAATCTATCATGGAGTACCTTTTTCTTATTTAAGACCCACAAATTATTTTAAAGAAAAATTAAATTTAAATAACAGGATAATAATTTCAACATTTGGATTATTAAGTAGAGGGAAAGGACTGGAATATGTTATATATTCTATACCAGAGATTAAAAATGAATTTCCTAATATCCTTTATTTAATAATTGGTGCTACACACCCAAATATAATAAAACAAGAAGGAGAAAGTTATAGAGAATTTCTGTTAAAAGAATGTGAAAGATTGAAAATTGTTGAAAATGTTAGATTTATAAATAAATTCTTATCACTTGAAGAACTTCTTGATTATCTTGGAGCAACAGACATTTATATTACACCCTATTTAAATCCAGGACAGATTACAAGTGGAACTCTATCTTATGCTATTGGATGTGGTAAAGCATGTATTTCAACTCCATATCTGTATGCTAAAGATATTTTTGAAAATGGCAAGAGAGGTATCCTTGTTAATTTTAGAGACCCTGAAAGTATAAGTGAAAAGATTATATATTTATTAAAAAATCCTGAAAGGAAAAAACAACTTGAGAGAGAAGCATATAAACTTGGACAGAAGATGACATGGGAAAAGGTTGCATGGGAATATTTGACATTATTTTCAAGAGTAAGTTCAAGTAGAGGAGAAAGTGTCTCTATTTATTTTGAAGATAGATTACTTCCTATAAAATTAACACATCTTGAAACACTTACAGATGATGTAGGAGTAATCCAACATGCAAAGTTTTCAATGGCTGATAGAAAAACTGGCTATACAACAGATGATAATGCTAGAGGACTTGTTGTCGTAACAAAACATTATAATATGTGCATAGACCAAAAAAGTTTAAACCTTATAAACACATATTTAAGTTTTATTTATTATATGCAGAAATCAAATGGAAGATTTCACAATTTACTTGGTTACGAAAGAAACTTCCTTGACACAGATGGTGGAGATGATTGTTTTGGTAGATGTATATGGGCAATAGGATATTTACTTTCAAGTGAATTTATTTATGAGAATATTAAAGGTGCAGCAAAACATATATTTGAACTTGCTTTTCCACAAATAGAAAATATTCATTCTTTACGGGGTATTGCTAATTGTTTAGCAGGTCTTTATTATTATTCGAAAGTTGAAAATGATGGCAGAGTAAAAGATGTTGCAAAGAAACTTGCGGAAAGGATGGTTGAAAATTATTATAATTCAATTGACCAAAATTGGAAATGGTTTGAAAATATAATCACTTATGAGAATGGGAAATTACCCTGTGGATTGTTTTATGCATATGAAATTCTTGAAGACAAAAAATATTTTGATATTGGAATTGAAGCATTGAATTTTTTAATTGAATTAACTATTATTGATAACAGATTTATTCCTATTGGAAATAATGGGTGGTATGTAAAAGGTGGGAAAAGAGCATATTATGACCAACAGCCAATTGAAGCTGCATGTATGATAGAAGCATTAAAAAGAGCAGAAAAATTAACTGGGAATGAAAATTATCAAAACCTTGCTTTAATAGTTTTTGATTGGTTTTTAGGAAGGAATACAAAAGGGGAAATGATGTATGACCCGGTTACTGGTGGATGTTATGATGGACTTACAAAAACAGGTCCAAATAGAAATCAGGGAGCAGAATCGACTATTTCTTATTTACTGGCACGACTTGAAATAGAAGATATCTAAAATGGCAAAAATTATAACTTTTGGTTGTAAAGTTAATCAATATGAAAGCCAATTAATAAAAGAAAACGTTGAAAAAAATAAAAATTTTGAGAGTGAAGATATTTATATTATAAATTCATGCTGTGTAACTGAAAAAGCAGAAAAAGAGGTAATAAAAGAAATTAGAAAATTATTAAAAAAAGGGAAAAAAATATATTTAACAGGATGCCTTACAAAAAAAAATGGAAATTTTCAGGGGCTTAAAGATGTAATTATTGTAAACAAAGAATTTTTTTATAAATTTAAAAATAAGATTGAATATTTTAATGGACATACAAGAGGTTTTATAAAAATAGAAGATGGATGTGAAAATTTCTGCAGTTATTGTATTATTCCTTATATAAGAGGGAAAGTAAAAAGTAGAAAAGAAGATGAAATTATTGAAGAGATAAAATGTCTTGGCAAAAATGGATATAAAGAGATTGTTCTAACTGGAATAGACCTTGGTGCATATGGAAAAGATACAGGTGAAAACTTAATTAACCTTTTGGAGAGAATTGAGAATATTGAAGAAATTAAGAGAGTAAGATTAAGTTCTATTGAAATTTATTATATCAATGAAACTTTTATTGATTCTATTAAAAAAATAAAGAAACTTTGTCCTCATTTCCATATTCCTCTTCAAAGTGGTTCAGACAGAATTTTAAATTTAATGGGAAGAAGATATAAATTTATAGATTATTTTGAGAAAATTAAAATGATTAGAGATAAAATAGAAAAAGTTACTTTTACAACAGATATTATGGTTGGTTTTCCCGGAGAAAAAGAAGAGGACTTTGAAAAAACATGTATTGCAATTGAAAAAATAAATTTTTTAAAAGTTCACATATTCCCATATTCTGAAAGAGAAAATACACTTTCTATTAATTTACCTGACAAAATGGATGAGAATTTGAAAAAAGAAAGAGTAAAAAAAATTCAAAAAATTTCAAATATTTCAAGTAAAAAAGTAAAAGAAAAATTTATAGGAGAAAAATTAAATGTTCTTTTTGAAAGGAAAAAGGGAAGTTTTTGGGAAGGATACTCAGAAAATTATATACCTATACTTGTAAATTCAAATGAAAATTTAAAAAATCAAATTTTACCTGTTAAACCAATTAAGATTTTAAAAAACTTTTTATTGGCGGATATAATAAAATAAAAAAGGAGAAATTTAAAATGAAAGGGATTTACTTAATTATTGGATTTCTATTACTTGGTAGTGGCATCTTTCTTACATTTAAACCTCGCCTTACATACGAGAAAGAATCAACTTCTGATATTATAGCAGTCGCAGGAATAATATTAATGATACTGGGAATTGTAATACTTCTTTCTCCTTTTATAAGATAATTCAAACATGAATTGAAGGAGAAATTAAGGTTAGAACTTCTGTCCTCGTTCTTAAATCCCTTAAAAAAATCCCTCTCATTGCACTTGTTATTATCTTTGTCCCTGGTTTTTTAATCCCTCTCATTATCATACACATATGTTCTGCTTCAATAATAGCCATTGCTCCTTGAGGAATTAATACATTCATAATTATATCAACTATTTGATTTGTCATTCTCTCTTGAAGTTGAGGTCTCTTTGATAAAACATCAACCAGTCTGGCTATTTTACTTATTCCAACAACATTATTCCCATCAGGAATATATGCCACATGTGCTTTACCAAAAAATGGTAAAAAATGGTGTTCACATATAGAATAGAAATTTATATCT
The DNA here is from genome assembly GCA_026416755.1 of bacterium. Taxonomy (GTDB): domain Bacteria; phylum Ratteibacteria; class UBA8468; order B48-G9; family JAFGKM01; genus JAMWDI01. The sequence goes on from JAOAEP010000159.1 coordinate 15,107, forward strand.
TTCACAAGAACAAGTTCATTAAAATCTTCTTTAAAAACTTTTCCAAGAACCTTTTTTGGGTCTATATCAATTCCATAAAAAATTTCTGAATACATTTTAGCAACTCTTTTTGGTGTATCCTTCATCTTTTTCTTATCTATATTTTCACCCAGTCCCTCTATAATAAGTTCCATACCTTTTTCTATTTTTGTTATATCCATTTCATTTCTCCTTTCTAATTCCTAATATCTCATCTATTTCTTCTGATGTTAGTGTCTCTTTTTCTAAAAGTGCATTTACAAGTATATCCAGTTTATCTCTGTTTTTTAAAATTATTTCTTTTGCTCTTTCTTCTGCCTCTTCAAGAATTTTCTTTATTTCTCTATCAATTTCTCTTGATGTCTCTTCACTAAATTCTCTTTGTTGCACAAGGTCTCTCCCAAGAAAAACTGCTTCATGTTGTCTAAAACTTATTGGCCCTAATTCACTCATACCCCATTCACAAACCATTTTTCTTGCTATCTCAGTAGCAATTCTTAAATCATTTTCACTCCCTGTAAACTTTTTTCCAAAAACGATTTCCTCAGTTGCTCTTCCTGCAAGAAGTGCTGCAAGTGAATTTTTATAATAAACATCACTTTCAAGAAATCTATCTTTATCAGGTAATATATGAGTAATCCCAAGTGCTTGACCCCTTGGTATAATTGTAACTTTATGAACTGGATAAACTTCTGGTAAACTCTTTTGAACAAGGGTATGGCCTGCTTCATGATAAGCAATAATCTTTCTTTCTTCTTCACTTACATACAAACTTTTTCTTTCAACTCCCATTAAAACCTTATCTTTGGCTTCTTCAAAATCTAATTTATCAATTTTATCTTTCCCTTTTCTGGCTGCAAGAAGTGCTGCCTCATTAACTATATTAGCAAGATCTGCTCCAGAAAGTCCTGGTGTTGCTCTTGCTATTAAAGAAAGGTCTACAGAACTATCAAGTGGTTTGTTTTTTGTATGAACTTTTAATATTTTTTCTCTTGCTTTCACATCAGGAAGTGTAACCACAACAGTTCTATCAAACCTTCCAGGTCTTGTTAAAGCAGGATCTAAAACATCGGGTCTATTTGTTGCTGCCATTACAATTATTCCTTCATCTGTTTGAAATCCATCCATTTCTACAAGTAATTGATTTAATGTCTGTTCTCTTTCATCATGCCCACCACCAAGGCCAGCAAATCTTTGTCTTCCAACTGCATCAATTTCATCAATAAAAATGATACATGGTGCAAGTCGTTTTGCTTGTCTAAAAAGGTCTCTTACTCTTGCTGCTCCAACTCCTACAAACATCTCAACAAAATCAGAACCACTCATACCAAGAAATGGAACCCCTGCTTCTCCTGCGACTGCTTTAGCAAGAAGTGTCTTTCCTGTTCCTGGAGGGCCGATTAAAAGAACTCCTTTAGGTATTTTACCTCCTAGTTTTTGAAATTTCTTTGGATTTTTCAAAAACTCAATTATTTCCTTTAATTCTTCCTTTGCCTCTTCACATCCAGCCACATCTTCAAAAGTTATTTTATTTTTTGGATTTGGTATGATTGGTGTACTTTTTGCAAAAGACATAACTCTATTTCTTTCAAGATTTGCCTGTCTCACAAAAAGCCAAAAAATAAAGAAAAATATTAAAGCAGGAAATAGATAGGGCACAATTTCTAATAGTAAGTTCCCTGGTTCATATTTAAAGGATACATTATTCTCAATTAAAATCTTATTTAAATCTGGATCTTCTCCTAAATAAGTATAAAAATTTCTTCCATCCTTCAATTTACCATAAACAATATTCTTTCTTATTATTAACACTCCTTCAATATTTCCTTTTTTAACTTCATTTATAAAGTCACTATAAATCAATGATATTCTTCTCCCCTCAATTTCAGAAAGTTTTAAAAGAGCAAAAATAAATATGCCTATAATTATCCAGAACATAAAACCTTTTAAAATATTTAAATTTCCCTTTTTATCCTTTGGTTCCATCCTTTTTTTATTTCCTCCTTTAATTTCTTTATTACTTCTTCAGGTCTATTAGAACTTTCAACTACATTTATTACTGCTATACCATCTGCTCCTTTTTCAATTACTTCTTTTGCATTTTCTATATTTATACCTCCAATTCCTATTATTGGTATAGTAATATATTTTTTTAAATCTTTAAATATTCCAGTTCCTATTGGTTTTTTTTCTGGCTTTGTCTTTGATTTAAAAATTGACCCTATTGCAACATAATCTATATCTTTATTTTTTAGTTTTTTGACGTCTAAAATTTTAGATGTTGATACTCCTATAATCTTTTCTGGGATTATTTTTCTCACCTCTTCAACTTCTAAATCATTTTGTCCGATATGAAGCCCATCACTTTCACATAAAATAGAAATATCAACTCTATCATTAATTATATATATTATCTCATCAGGGATAATTTTTTTCAAATACTTTGCTATTTTTAAAAAAAACTTTATATTTTCTCCTTTATATCTCAATTGGATTAAATCCGGCTTTTCTTTTATAACACTTTCTGAGAATTTCAAAAATTCTTTTTCATTTTCTTTAAGATTAAGAATGACATATAAAGATGGAGGTTTTATTTTTTTTCTATGAATTTTTGTAATAACTTCTTTCTCTATTTCATAAATTTCAAACCTTAATTGATGAAAAATAGAGGAAAGTTCTGGTTTTATAACTTTTGAATATTCTTCTAAAACTCTCATTGATTCTTCAACTCTAAAAAAATTCGTCTC
>JAOAEP010000177.1 GCA_026416755.1 bacterium
AGGAGATAAGGCAAAATCCCTCGCCATAAAATTTAAAACTATTCCATATTTTGACCCAGATCAATTAATAAATAAGGAAGATGTAAATTTAATTGATATATGTCTTCCAACTTTTTTACATAAGGAATATGTAATAAAGGCAGCAGAAGCAGGAAAAGATATAATCTGTGAAAAGCCAATTGCACTTACAACTGAAGATGCAGATGAGATGATAAAAATATGTGAAAAAAACAAAGTAAGATTTGCAATTGCGCAGGTACTTAGGTTTTGGCCTGAATATAAATATTTAAAAGATATTTATGATAGTGGCAAGTATGGGAAACTTTTAACAATTACAATGAGAAGGGTATCTCCTATTCCTACATGGTCTTGGCAGGATTGGTTTTTAGACCAAGAAAAATCAGGTGGAGCAGTTATTGATTTACATATTCATGATACTGATTTTCTACTTTATCTTTTAAATGAAAAACCAAAGAAAATCTATTCAAAAATTTCAAAGAAAAATTCTCTTGAAGTTCATATTTTTACAGTCTTTACATTTATAAATGGATTGATTGCAGAAGTCGAAGGAGGTTTTGATTTTCCTCCAAATTTCCCATTTGAGATGAGTTATACTGCAAAATTTGAAAAAGCAACTGTTGATTTTAATTCAAATAAATCACCTTCCCTTGTTGTTTATGAATTTTCTGGTAAAATTGATAAACCAACTTTTCAAAAAATTAAGGCCAATGGTATAGAAGGGAACATAGAAGATTTGGGTGGATACTTCTATGAATTAAGATATTTTGTAGACCACATAATCCATAATAAGCCATTTCAGATTGTTACACCACAAGATGCAAAAAATTCTCTTGAAATAGTTTTGAAAGAAAGGGAGTCTGCAATAAGAGGAGGTGAAATTAGTTTAGAATGAGGGTTCTTTTATTATTTTTTCTAACAACTTCATTTATATTTTGTCAGGATGTGGGATATATTTCAAGTAAAGAAGATATCTTTTTTGATTTTGAGGAAGAAATACAATTATGGAAAAATACTCCGATAAAAAATAACTGTATAAAAGAGATAACATTTTCAAATGAGAAACTAATTAGTGGTAAAAGGTCTTTAATGTTTAAAATTGAAGGCCAGGGGGAAGGTTCTGCTGAAAAGGAATTTTTTAAAGACCTATCAATTTATAAAAACATTATATTTCATATTTATATACCTTCAAATGCACCTGATGATATTAAAATATGTTTTTTTCTTCAAGATAGTGAATGGTTATGGTATCAAACACCCCTTTTTACTCTAAAAAAAGACCAATGGAATAAAATGACAATAAATGTAGAGCCAGGGAGTACTTTTTGGGAAAATATTGGACATTCTCAACCATGGTCAGAAAAAACAATATCAAATATAAGGAAAATTGGTATAAAAATATTTTTAAACACAAAATATAATGGTCCTATATACATAGATGAAATAAAAGGTAGTTTTAAAGTTTTTCCTGAAGTTTCTATTAATAAAAAAAAAATAAGACAATTTGAAAAATTTGAAATTTCTTTTTCTCTTTCTAAAAAGTATTCAAATCCTTTTGATCCTGAAGAAATAAATGTAGAAGGTATCTTTATAGACCCTGATGAAAAAATTTTAATTGTGCCTGGTTTTTATTACCAACAATATGAAAGATCTCTTGAAAATGGAGAGGAAGTTTTAACCCCTATTGGTTATCCTTACTGGAAAATAAGATTCACTCCTGAAAAAGCAGGAAGATATAAGTTTTATATAAAAATTAGAGAGTATGATACAGAATTAAAAACAGAAATGGATTATTTTATTGTAGAACCAAGTCAAACCAAAAATAAATTTGTAAAAGTTAGTGATATTGATAATAGATATTTTTCATATAAAAATGGGGAATTTTTTTATCCTATAGGATTTAACATTCGTTCTCCTACTGATGAAAGATATGCAAGATTGATGAGAAAAAATGTTGATAAAGATAATGGGACCTTTTATTATGAAGATATTTTCAAAAAAATGAAAGAAAATGGAATTAACTTTACAGAAATCTGGATGGCTCCATGGTTTGCTGCTTTAGAATGGAAAGAAAATAGACCAGGATATAAAGGGGTTGGTTATTATAACTTAAGAAATGCATGGAAATTGGATAAAGTTATTGAATTTGCTGAAAATAATGATATTTATGTTCAACTTGTAATTATAAATCATGGACAATTAAGTACATGGTGTGATCAAGAATGGGAAGATAATCCATATAACATAAAAAATGGTGGTTTTTTAAAAAGTCCTGATGAGTTTTTTACAAATGAAAAAGCCAAAAAATTAACAAAAAATAAATTGAGATATATTGTTGCAAGATGGGGATATTCACCTTATATTTTCTCTTGGGAAATAATTAATGAAATAAATCTTATAGGTGCAGGACGTGATTTTTATTTAGGAGAAGAGGTAACAGAATGGTATAAAGAGATGAAAGAATATTTAAAAGAAATAGACCCATTTTCTCATATGATAACTGCACATTACACAATTCTTGTAAATAATAAAATTCTTTCTGATATTATTGATTATACAATTACAAATGGATATTACAACTTTCAGCATTCAAATCTTCCAACTTTCTTCAGGAACATATACAATTTTAACTCTTATTTTAAAAAACCAACATTTATATCTGAATATGGTGGGACTCCAATGGGAAGTAGTTTTGAAAATCTTAAGAGAGATATAATTTTAGGTTTATGGTTTTCATTTCATTTACCATTTGCGGGAACTCCTTTATTTTGGTGGCATAGATTTATTGATGAATTTAACTTATATTATTTATATAGAACTTTTTCAGAGTATACAAAAGGGATAGATAGAATAAAATTTCCAATTAATCCAGAAAACATTAATATAGAAGGAAGTGGAAAATATCAAATATCCTCCATTAGTATTGGGAATAGATTTTTTTCAAGTATTTTATTATATGATTACAGTGTTATAAGAGATATGGAAAGAAGGGAATTTTCAGAGTTTAATAATATGGTTTGTTTTCTTAAGAATAAAAAAATAGGGAAATTTAAGGTTGAGTTTTATGATTTAGAAAAAGGTAAGATTGAAGAAAAAGAAGTTTTAACTGATGATAATGGAAATTTAAAAATTGAATTACCTTCTTTTAAAAAGTGGATTGCAATAAAAGTAAACTTTTATGGAGAGTAATTTTTTTAAGTATAAACTTCTTTTCCCAGAAGAAAATGCTTATATAAAACTTATATGGTGGCAAAAAATCTTTATTTTTTTATTTTTTTCTGGAACCATTTATCTTCTTTATTCTCATTTTTTTTTAAAAACATATACTTTTTTCTATCTTTTCTCTACAATTTATTTTATTATTTGTATTCACAAACTATTTTTAGTTTTTAGAGGTCTATTAAAAAGTAAAGAAATAAAAGTAAATGAAATTGAAATAATATCCAACAGAGAATGGCCATTATACACTATTTTATTACCTATCTATAAAGAAAAAGAAATCTTTAATCAACTATATATGGCAATGGAGAATATTGACTATCCTAAAGACAAACTTGACATAATTCTTTTAATTGAAGAGGATGATTTAGAAATTAAAGAATATTTAAAAGATTATAAATTACCTTTTTACTGGAGAATAATTGAAGTCCCGAATTTTAAACCAAAGACAAAAGGTAAAGCATTAAATTTTGGATTAAATGAAGCAAAAGGCGAGTTTCTTGTTATTTATGATGCAGAAGATATACCAGAAAAAGACCAATTAAAAAAAGCAGTATTAGGTTTTAGAAAAGTATCTAAAAATGTTGTATGTCTTCAATCAAAATTAAATTACTATAATCCAAATCAGAATATTTTGACAAAATGGTTTACTGCTGAATATTCATCTTGGTTTGATTTATATTTACCAGGAATAGATAGTTTAGAAGCACCAATCCCTCTTGGCGGTACTTCAAATCATTTTAAAACAGATGTTTTAAAGAAGTTAAAAGGATGGGACCCATTTAATGTTACTGAAGATTGCGACTTAGGGATAAGAATTTTTATGAATAGATATAGAACAAAAGTTCTTGATACAACCACATGGGAAGAAGCAAATAGTGAGTTGTCAAATTGGATAAAGCAGAGAAGTAGATGGGTTAAAGGATATATTCAAACATATTTTGTACATATGAGAAATCCCTTTAAACTAATTAAAAAAATTGGGTTAAAAAACTTCTTTCATTTTAATCTAATTGTGGGTGGAAATTTTTTTGTTTTATGTTTCAATCCAATTGCATGGATTTTTTTATTTATATGGCTTTTTTCACCAAATAAAATATATTTTCCTAATATTTACTTTTTAATTGTTACACCGGTTTTACTTTTAGGTAATATTATATTTGTGATTATTAATGTTTTAGGGGTAGTAAAAAGAAAATGGTACAGACTTATAATCCCAACATTAATTATTCCTCTCTATTGGGTTCTTATGAGTATTGGCGCTTTAAAAGGACTTTTTCAATTTTTTAGAAAACCACATTATTGGGAAAAAACTCAACATGCTTTATTTATCCAGGAAATTAAAGAACTTCAAACTTAAATATTCCCATATCCAAATTTTCTAAAAACATCAATTTTATTTCTCCAGTCCTCAATTACTTTTACAAATAGTTCAAGATAAACCTTTTTCCCTAATAAAATTTCCATTTCTTCTCTCGCAAGTTTCCCAATATTTTTTATCATTTCCCCATTTTTTCCTATAATAATTGATTTTAGATTTTCCCTTTCAACTATAATATTTGCCCTAATAACAAGAATATCTTTATTTTTTTCTCCTTCTTTCATTTCTTCTATTTCTACTGCAACAGAATGGGGAACTTCCTGGTATGTTTTTTGTAAAACTTTTTCTCTTATTATTTCTGCAAGATGATATTCCAGGGGTAAATTTGTTATCATATCTGTGGGGTAAAAATTTTCTGATTCGGGTAGATGCATAAAAATTGCTTTAATTAAAGAATCAAGATTTTTATTTTTTAAAGCAGAAAAAGGGACAATCTCTAAAAAATTAAATTTTTTCCTACTTTCATCTATTAATGGTAAAAGTTCTTCTTTATACTTTAGAATATCTATCTTATTTATTCCAAGAATAACTTTTTTATTATCTGTTTTCTTTAAAACTTCCAGTATTTTTTCATCTTCTTCTTTCCAACCTGTGCTTTCAATTAAAAATAAAATAAGGTCTGTTTCTTCAAGGGAAGAATATATTGATTTCAACATAAATTTACCAAGTTCATTCTTGCCCTCTTCAAAACCAGGTGTGTCTATGAAGATTATCTGTCCTTCATCACTATTATAAATTCCAATAACTTTAATTCTGGTAGTTGCTGGTTTTGGTGAAACAATAGAAACTTTATGCCTTAAGATAGTATTTAATAAAGTTGATTTTCCTGTATTTGGTTTTCCAATTATTGTTACATATCCACATCTCATTTTATGCCTCTGGTATTTCCCAATCAAAAATATTAAAAATTTCTTTTTTCTTTTTCAAATAATAAAGATAATTTTCATAACTTACATCAGCAGGAACTCTATGGTCAATATGTGGAATAAAACCACCTGCATCTACTGTGTCTTTTATTCTCTCAAATTCTTTATCAATTGCTTCCTTCCCATAAATCAACGCTTTCTTATCAAATCCTCCTTTTAAAAGAACATTTTTCCC
>JAOAEP010000006.1 GCA_026416755.1 bacterium
AAATGGAAAATATCTTAAAATCTATAAAATTTGATGAAAAAGGGTTGATTTTAAGTATAGTTCAGGATTTAAATGGAGAAATTTTAATGGTAGCATATATGGATAAAGAAGCATTGGAAAAGACATTAAAGACAGGGAAAATGCATTATTATAGTAGAAGTAGGGAAAAATTGTGGTTGAAAGGGGAACAATCTGGTAATTTTCAATATTTTAAAGAAATTTATATTGATTGTGATGGAGATGCTTTATTATTTAAAGTTGTCCAGAAAGGCGGAGCATGTCATGAAGGATATTATTCTTGTTTTTTTAGAAAATTTGAAAATGGAGAATTTAAAATTGTAAAAGAAAAAATTTTTGAGCCAAAAGAGGTATACAAATGAAAACACAATTTTATTTTAAATTTGGAATTATAATTTCAATAATAGGTGTTTGTTTTTATCTTTTTTATCCACCAGAAAAGAAATTAAAAAAAGGGCTTGATTTACAAGGAGGAGTTCATATTGTTCTTGAAATTGTTAAAGAAGAAAATATAGATAAAAAGAATCTTTCAGACCTTGCAGATAGGGTACTTGAAATTATAAGGAATAGAATAGACGCTCTTGGTGTAACAGAACCAATAATACAAAAAGAAGGGATGGATAGAATAATAGTTGATCTCCCAGGGGTTAAAGATCCTCAAAAAGCTATTGATATTATTGGGAAGACGGCACTTCTTGAATTTAAACTTGTGGAAGAAGATGAAAAACTTTATAAACAAGCATTAGAAGGGAAAATTCCTGAAGGTTATGAACTTTTATATTTAAAGGAAAAGGATGAAAGGGGTATTTATAGAGAAACATATCCACTTTTGGTTAAAAAAGAACCCGAATTAACTGGAAAGTATATAGTAGATGCGTACATGGGTTATGATGCAACTGGTTTTCCAGATGTTAATTTGGTTTTAAATGATGAAGGAAGTAAAATTTTTGAAGAGGTGACAGGAAAAAATATTGGGAAACGACTCGCTATTGTTCTTGATGGAGTGGTAAAAAGTGCCCCTCAAATAAAAGAAAGAATACCTGGAGGGAAAGCAGTTATTACTGGAAAATTTACAAAAGATGAAGCAGTAGAACTAGCTATTGTTTTAAGGTCTGGTGCTTTACCTGCTAAATTGAATATTATATATAGAGAAGTTATCGGTCCTACGCTTGGAAAAGAATATATTCAAAGGGGTTTTAAAGCATCTCTTTATGGAGCAATAATAGTTGTTATATTTATGGTTTTTTATTATCTTCATTTTGGTCTTCTTGCTGATTTTGCTCTTGCACTAAATATACTTATTTTGCTTGGAATCATGGCAGGAATAAAAGGTGTTCTTACTCTACCTGGAATTGCTGGAATTGCTTTAACTTGTGGTATGGCAGTAGATGCCAATGTATTAATTTTTGAGAGGATTAGAGAAGAATTAAAATCAGGTAAATCACCAAAAGCAAGTATTGATGCGGGATATCATAGAGCATGGACAGCAATTATTGACTCAAACATAACCACTATAATTGTAGGTATTGTCCTTTTTATTTTCGGAGAGGGACCAATTAAAGGATTTGGATTAACTTTAACTATTGGGATTATTGCAAATTTATTTACTGCTGTTTATGTTACAAAGACCATTGTTGATTGGATAGTTATAAATAGGAAAATAGAAAGGATAAGAATATAAAATGGAACTGATTAAAAATACAAATATTAATTTTCTTGATAAAAGAAAGTACTGGTATATTTTTTCTCTTCTTATAATTATTGCGGGAATGTTTTTAATTACTTTAAAAGGGGAGAAAAATTTTGGAGTGGATTTTGTAGGAGGAGACCTTATTAATATTGAGATTAATAGAAAAACAGATGTCCAGTCATTGAGAAAAATAATAAATGAGATTAAAATTGGATCTTTCACAGTTCAAGAACTGGGAATAGAAGGCAAAAATTTTATTATTAGGTTGCCTCAAAATACATCCGATAGAGTTATTGAAAAACTAAAAGAAAATTTTGGAGAAGGAATTTTAATAAAGGGAGTTTCTGTTGTCTCTCCTTCAATGAGTATAACACTGAGGAAAAAGGCTATTAAAGCATTTTTAATAGGTTTAATTGGAATTCTCATTTATTTAACTATAAGATTTGAATTTAGATTTGCAGTTGCTGCTACTATTGCTATTTTCCATGATATACTTGTAGTTCTTTCATTTCTTGCTTTTACAGGAAAACAAATAGATGGTTTTGTTTTGGCTGCTTTGCTAACTATTGCGGGTTATTCAGTTAATGATACTGTGGTTATATTTGATAGAATTAGAGAAAATCTAAGGAAAACAAGAAGTACTGATTATCTTACAATATTTAATAAAAGTATAAATGAAACATTGAGTAGAACTATATTGACTGTACTAACTACATTATTTGTAGTGTTAACAATTTTCTTTTTTGGTGGAGAGACATTACATACTTTTGCTTTTTGTTTAATAGTCGGTTTTATCTTTGGAACATATTCCTCTATTTTTATTGCTTCTGCAATAGTTATTGATTGGCTTAAAAAGTCCTCTGCACGACTTAAACTATGAAAGTTATAAGTGGTATCTATAAAGGAAGGAAACTAAAATTTATTAAAAATAAAGAAATAAGACCTACAAAGGATATTGTGAGAGAAGCAATTTTTGATACTTTAAGAGGATGGATAGTTAACAAAAAGGTTATTGAATTGTTTGCAGGAAGTGGGATTCTTGGAATTGAAGCAATTAGTCATGGAGCAAAAAAAATTATATTTATTGAAAAGGATAAAAGAGGTGTTCAAATGATTAAAGAAAATATTGAAAATTTAGGGATTATTAAGAAATGTGAAATTATAAAAGGTGATTGTGAATTTGAAATAGAAAAACTTGAAAACATAAAATATGATTTAGTTATTGGGGACCCACCTTATGAATTCCCAATTTCTAAATTAGAGAGAATAATGGAGAAAATAGTTAAATTAAATATATTAAAAAAAAATGGATTGATGGTAATAGAACACGAATACAAAAAAGAAATTCCAGTTGTTGAGGGATTAGAGTTTATTAAAAAGAGAAAATATGGCAAAACATGTTTGTCATATTATAGGAGAATAAAATGAAAAAAATAGCTGTTTATCCAGGAACTTTTGACCCTATTACTTATGGGCATATAGATGTTGTAGAAAGAAGTTTAAAAATTGTAGATAAAATAATTATTGCTGTCAGTGGTTTTCAAAGGAAGAATTTTTTATTTTCTGTTGAAGAAAGGGTTAAACTTATAAAGGAAGTTTTTAAAGATAAAAAAGAAGTTGAGGTTGAAAGTTTTGATGGACTTCTTGTTGATTATTTAAAAAAGAAAAATGTTAAAATAGTTATAAGAGGATTAAGGGCAATAAGCGACTTTGATTATGAATTTCAGATGGTACTTGTTAATAGAAAATTAATGAAAGATATAGAAACAATTTTTTTAATGCCGAGAGAAGAGTTTTTCTATATTAGTTCATCAATTGTTAAAGAAATTGTTAAGTTAAATGGTAATATATCATGTTTTGTTCCTAAAAATGTTGAAGTTGCTTTAAGAGAAAAAATAAAAGGAGGTAACAATGCCAAATCCGAAAAGAAAACATTCAAAAAGTAGAACAGGTAAAAGAAGAAGTAGTAAAAAAGTAACAAGTATTCCAATTTCAAAATGTCCAAATTGTGGGGCTGTAAAATTACCCCATTTTGCTTGTGATGTTTGTGGATATTATAAAGGTGTTCAGGTGATTAAAGTAGAAATCAAAAAATGAAAGAAATAAAAGTTGCTATAGATGCTATGGGTGGAGATAATGCACCAGTTTCACAAATTAAATGTTGTGAATTTTTAGAGGATAGTGATTTAAGAATTTATTTAATAGGAGATATTGAAAGAATAAAGAAACTAATGAAGAAAGATTTAAATTCAGTTGAAATAATAAATTGTTCTGATTTTATAAGGATGGATGAAAAAATTACTACAAATTTATTAAAGAGAAATACAAGTATGAGAATTGCTATTCAAATGTTAAAAGAAAAAAAGGTTGATTTTGCTCTTAGTGCAGGAAACACTGCTGCTTTTGTATCAGTAGCGATTTCAGAACTTGGAATGGTTATGGGAATTGATAGGCCCTCAATTGCTGTTTTATTTCCGAATGCAATTGGAGGTACAACCATATTTATGGATGCGGGAGCGAATGTAAATCCCAAACCTATTCATTTGTTTCAATCTGGACTGTTAGGGTCTTTGTATTCAAAAATTGTTTTTAAAATTGAAAGTCCTAAAGTCGCACTTTTAAATGTTGGAACTGAAGAAACAAAAGGAGATGAGTTAAGAAGACAAGCATATAAACTATTAAAAGAAAATTCTAGAGTTAATTTTATAGGAAATATAGAAGGCCATGAGATATTTACCGGTAAGGCAGATGTAATTATAACAGATGGTTTTACTGGGAATATAGTTTTAAAAACATCTGAAGGTATAACAAGATCATTTAGAACAATTCTAATGAAGGAAATAAGGAGGAATTTACTTGGCAATATTGGGTTGCTTCTGATTAGTAAAAATTTAAGGAGTTTTGCAAGAAAAGCAGATTATGCTGAATATGGAGGAGGTATTCTGCTTGGGGTTGATGGAAATGTAGTAATTAGTCATGGCAGGAGTTCTCCAAGAGCAATTTATAATGCTATTAAACTTGGGAAAAAAATAGTGGAATCAGAGTTGCTTGAAATAATTAAAAGTACAAAATGGGAATTGGAATAATAGGAACGGGTTCTTATTTACCATATTTAAGATTATCAAATAGGGATATGGAGATAATGGTTGAGACAAGTGATGAATGGATAATTACAAGAACAGGTATAAAAGAAAGAAGGATTTGTCCAAAAGGTATGGCTTCTTCTGATCTTGGTTTTGAAGCATCAAGTAAAGCAATTGAAGATGCAAAAATTAGAAAGGAAGAAATAGATTTTATAATATGTGCTACAATAACTCCTGATATGTTTTTCCCTTCAACTGCCTGTATTATTCAAAAAAAACTTGGTTTAAAAGATATCCCTTGTTTTGATTTTCAAGCAGCATGTTCAGGATTTATTTATGGACTTGAAATAGCAAGAGGTTTAATACTTGGAGGGAATTATAAAAAGGGTTTGGTTGTTGCATCTGAATGTATGAGCCGACTTACTGACTATACTGATAGAAGCACTTGTGTTTTACTCGGAGATGGTGCAGGAGCTGCGATTGTTGGTGTTTCGGAGGAAGATGGGATAATTGATACTTTTCTTGCTTCAAATGGTAAATATGATAATCTTTTATATACTCCTGCAGGTGGTTCTTTAAATCCAATAAGTTTTGACATTATTGAGCAAAGAAAAAATTTTATGAAAATGGAAGGTTCAACACTTTTTAAAATTGCCATTTATTCCATGAGCGAAGCAGTTAATAAGATACTTAAAAAAAACAATTTGAAAAAAGAAGATATTTCACTTATAATTCCTCATCAGGCAAATTTAAGAATTATAGCAGGTGTTGCTAAAAGTCTTGATATTCCTATGGAGAAATTTTTTGTAAATATTGAAAAATATGGAAATATGTCTGCTGCATGTGTTCCTATCGCTCTTGATGAAGCAGTGAAGGAAGGAAGAATTAAAAAGGGAGATATTATACTTACTGTTGCTTTTGGTGCAGGACTTACTTGGGCATCAAATCTAATAAGGTGGATAAAATGAGAATAGGTGCTGTTTTTCCTGGTCAAGCGTCACAATATGTAGGAATGGGAAAAGAGATTGTTGATGAAAACAGAAAATACCTTGAAATTTTAAAAATAGGTGAAAGAATTACAGGTTTACCATTAATAGAGAAAATTTTTAGTGGTCCGATGGAAGATTTAACAAGAACTCTTTACTGTCAACCATCTGTCTTTGGAGTTTCATTAGTTTGTTGGTATTACTTTATTGATAAAATAGATTTTAAACCTGTTGCTGTTGCAGGGCATAGTTTAGGAGAATACACTGCATTATGTGTTGCAGGTGTGTTTTCTATTGAAGAAGGTTTTTATATTGTCAAGAGAAGAGCAGAAATAATGGATGATATTTCTCAAAAAGTAAATGGTTCTTTACTTGCAGTTTTAGGTCTAAGTTTAAAAGAGGTAGAAGAAATTATAAAGAATTTTGAAGTAGAAATTTCAAATATAAATTCATATAATCAGATAATCGTAGGTGGTAAAAAAGAACAACTTGAAAAACTTGATAAATATTTACAAGAGAAAAAAATAAAAAGTATTTTTCTCAAAGTAAGTGGTCCTTTTCACACAAAATTTATGAAGGATGCGGCTGATAGAATGGAAAGGGAGTTAGAAAAAATTAATTTTAAAAATGCTGATGTCCCTATTTACATGAATTTTTCTGGTAAAAAAACTATTGATAAAGAAGAAATAAAAAATTGGCTTTTAAAACAACTTTATAATCCTGTAAGATGGGTTGAAATTATTGAAAATATGAGTAAAGAAGTTGATTGTTTTGTTGAAATTGGACCTAAGAATATATTGAAAAAATTAATAGAGTCAATGACAAATATTCCGACTTTTAATTTTGAAAATCAGAAAAATTTAAATGAACTTTCCCAATTTCTCACAAAAGGAGAAAAAAATGTTTAAGGATAAAGTTATATTGATAACAGGTGCTTTTGGTGGCATAGGGAGAGCAATTGCAAATAGGTTTGGTAATGATTATGCTAAAATTGTTCTTTGGGATATTTTTATTGACAGTGAATACGAAAAACAATTGAATGAAAAAGGGATTGAAACATTGTCAAAAATAATTGATATTACAAAGGAAAAAGAAGTAGAAGAAGGTTGTAAAGAAATATTAAGTAGATGGAATAAAATAGATGTTCTTATAAATAATGCGGGTATTACTCGAGATAAATTAGTTTTTAGAATGAGTGAAACTGACTGGGATGAAGTATTAAATGTAAACTTGAAAGGAGCTTTTTTATGTTGTAAAATAATAGGTCAAGTTATGTTTAAACAAAAAAGTGGAAAGATAGTGAATATAGCATCAATTATAGGTGAAATTGGAAATATAGGACAGGCAAATTATTCTGCTTCAAAAGGCGGTTTGATTGCTTTGACAAAAACCTGTGCTAAAGAATTTGCAAGAGTAGGAATAAATGTGAATGCAATTGCACCAGGATATATTATGACCAAAATGACTGAAAATTTACCTGAAAAAGTTAAAGAAGAAATGTTAAAATTAATACCTTTAGGTAGATTTGGGAAACCAGAAGAGGTGGCTGAACTTGTGTATTTTTTATCTTCAGAAAAAGCAAATTATATAACAGGACAAGTTATTAGAATAGATGGAGGTCTTGTAATGTGAAGAAAGGAGGTAGATATGAATAGAGAAGAGATAGCAAAAACGATAAAAGATATTATAGTTGAAAAATTGGGAGTTAATCCTGCAGAAGTTACAGAGGAAGCCGCGTTTGTAGAAGACCTAGGGGCAGATTCTCTTGATACAGTTGAACTTGTTATGGATTTTGAAGAAAAGTTTGGTTTAGAAATTCCGGATGAAGATGCAGAAAAAATTAAAACTGTAAAAGACGCAATTGATTATATAGAAAAGAAAAAATTACAATGAGAAAAGTTGTTGTTACTGGAATTGGTCTTGTTACTCCTCTTGGAAATGATGTAAAAACAAGTTGGCAAAATTTAGTTGAAGGTAAAAGTGGTGTAGATAAAATTTCCTATTTTGATGTTACTTCCTATGATACAAAAATAGGTGCAGAAGTTAAGAATTTTACCCTTGAAAATATCCCCGTGAAAGAAAAAAGGAAAATGGATCTTTTTGTCCAATTTGCAATTAAGGCAACTGAAGAAGCAATAAAAGATAGTGGTATTGAGTTTAGTGAAGAAGAAAAAGAAAAAGTTGGCGTTATAATAGGAGCAGGTATTGGTGGATTGAGAGTTATTGAACAACAACATAAAATCTTAATTGAGAATGGTCCAAATAGGGTTTCTCCATTTTTAATACCTATGTTAATTCCTGATATTGCTTCAGGTAATATTGCCATTCTTTATGGTTTAAAAGGAATAAATTTTTGTACTGTAAGTGCTTGTGCTTCTGGTGCTCATGCTCTCGCGATCTCCCTTAATTTAATAAGAAGTGGTGTTACAGATATAATAATTGCTGGTGGAACCGAGTCATGTATAACACCTCTTGGTCTTGCTGGCTTCTGTTCAATGAAAGCACTTTCAACAAGAAATGATCAACCACAAAAGGCATCAAGACCATTTGATAAAGAAAGAGATGGGTTTGTGATGGGAGAAGGTGCAGGAGTTGTTATTCTTGAATCAGAAGAACATGCAAAGAAAAGAAAAAGTAATATATATTGCGAATTTGTAGGTGCTGGTATGAGTTGTGATGGTTATCATATTACAGCACCTGATCCTGAGGGTTATGGAGCATATCTATCAATGAAATATGCACTTTTAGATGCTGGAATAAATCTACAAGAAGTTGATTATATTAATGCACATGGAACAAGCACTCCATTGAATGATAAAAGTGAAACACTTGCAATTAAAAAGCTTTTTGGTGAAAATGCCTATAAAATACCTATAAGTTCAATAAAATCAATGATTGGTCACTTATTAGGTGCTGCAGGAGCAGTTGAGTTTATTTCATCGGTTCTAACTGTAAAAACTGGTATTATACCTCCTACTATTAATTATGAATATCCAGACCCAGAATGTGACCTTGATTATGTTCCGAATGTGGCAAGAGAAAAAGATGTAAAAGTTGCTATTTCAAATTCATTTGGTTTTGGAGGACATAATGTAACACTTGTTGTTAAAAAATACGAAGGGTAGGTAAAAAATGGAATATTTTTTAAATGAAGAACAGAAAATGCTCAAAGAACTTGTGAGAAAAATTGCAGAAGAAAAAATTAAACCCAAGAGAGCAGAATATGATGAAAATGAAATTTTCCCTTGGGATATTGTAGAAGAACTTGCAAAAGCAGATCTTTTTGGTATCTTTGTTCCTTCTGAATATGGTGGACTTGGTGGTGGGGTGTTTGAATTGTGTCTTGTAATTGAAGAATTAAGTAGGATTTGTGCTGGAATTGCGCTTGCCTATGCTGGAACCGCTCTTGGAACATTCCCAATAATTATGTTTGGAAATGAAGAACAAAAAGAGAAATACTTACCATCAATAGCAAAGGGAGAAAAACTTGCAGCATTCGCTGTTACAGAACCAGAAGCAGGAAGTGATATAACAAATTTAAATACAACTGCCAAAAAGGAAGGTAACTATTATGTTTTAAATGGTACAAAACAATGGATAACAAATGGTGGCGAAGCAGAAATTTATGTGGTGATTGCTGCAACAGATAAAACAAAAGGCCCGAGAGGTTCAACTGCTTTTATTCTTGAAAAAGGGATGGAAGGTTTTAATTTTGGGAAAAAAGAAAGAAAACTTGGTATAAGGGCTTCTGCAACAAGAGAATTAATATTTGAAAATTGTAAAGTTCCAAAGGAAAACCTTCTTGGAAGAGAAGGAATGGGTTTTTTAATAACTTTAAAAAATTTTGATGCCTCAAGACCAGGTGTTGCTGCTCAAGCATTAGGGATAGCACAAGGTGCGTTTGAAGAAGCATTAAAATATGCTCATACAAGAAAACAGTTTGGACAGACAATAATATCTTTTCAAGCAATAAGTCATATGCTTGCTGATATGGCAACTCAAATTGAAGCAGCAAGATGTTTAATATATCAAACAGCAAGAATGATAGATAGTGGTGTAAAAGAATTTTCAAAAGAATCTGCAATGTGTAAATTATTTGCTTCCGATGTTGCTATGAAGGTTACAACTGATGTAATTCAAATATTTGGTGGATATGGTTATATGAAGGAATACCCTGTTGAGAAAATGTTTAGAGATGCAAAAATCACTCAGATATATGAAGGGACAAATCAGATTCAAAGAAATATAATAGCACTTGAACTTATAAAAGAACTTACTAAAAGACAACCCTAAGGGGGGAATGAAAGAAATAATATATGATAAAAAAGAAAGAATAAGGATTGATAAATTTTTGAAAGATGAATTGAAATTATCAAGAGAAAGAATAAAAAACTTTATTAAAGAAGGAAAAATAAAAGTAAATAATAAAATAATTGCTCCTTCCTATTTACTAAATAAAGATGATTTGATAGAAATTTATGAGGAAAATGAAAAAACAATAGAAGAAATTAAACCAGAAAAAGGAGATTTAGATATAATTTATGAAGATGAGGATTTAATAGTTGTAAATAAACCCTCTGGGATTTTAACACATGCCACACCTAAAATTAAAACAGGTACATTAGTAAATTTTTTACTTTACCATACAAACCTTTCAAGTATTGGGAATCCTTATAGGCCAGGGGTTGTCCATCGTCTTGATAAAGAAACAAGCGGAGTTATTGTCTTTGCGAAAAATGACTTTTCTTACTGGTCTTTAATTGAACAATTTAAAAATAGAGTTGTAAAAAAAGAATACTATGCAATTGTTATAGGTAAATTTCCAGAAATGAAAAAAAAAGTTGAATTTAGAGTTTCTGCTGATAAAAAAAATCCTCTTCAGATGAAAGTCCAATTTTTAAAAGGAAAGGATGCTTTAACAGAAATAGAAGTTGAAAAATATATAAATAATTATACACTTCTTAAAATAAAACCAATAACAGGAAGGACACATCAAATTCGTTTAACACTCTCATATCTTGGATATCCAGTTTTAGGAGACAAAAAATATGGAAGTAAGAATATAGATGAAAAAAATTTATTCCTTCATTCATACAAAATTTCTTT
>JAOAEP010000107.1 GCA_026416755.1 bacterium
AGATGGTGATGCCAGGGGACAATATAGAGATGGAAATAAAGTTAATATATCCAGTAGCACTTGAGAAAGGACAGAGGTTTGCTATAAGGGAAGGTGGGAAAACTGTTGGTGCTGGTGCTGTTACTGAAATAATTGAATAAAATTTGCATTTTTAAAAATTATATGATATAATTACTTTTTTACGTTAGAAAGAGCAAAAATGGAAGGAAAAAAAATTAGAATAAAATTGAAGTCATTTGACCATAGATTACTTGATAGGTCTGTAAAAGAAATTATTGAAATAGCAAAGTCAACGGGAGTAAGAATTAATGGACCTGTTCCTTTACCAACAAAGAGGGAAATCTATACTGTTTTAAGGTCTCCACATGTGAACAAAAAAAGTAGAGAACAATTTGAATTAAAAATACATAAGCGACTTATAGATATAATTGAACCAACTCCAAGAACAGTAGATGCTTTGAGTAAATTAAGTTTACCAGCAGGAGTTGAGGTTGAAATGAAAGAAAGTTAAGGGATTGAAAATGAATATAGGAATTGTTGGGAAAAAAATAAAAATGACACAAATTTTTAAAGAGGATGGAGAAGTTGTACCAGTTACTTTGATTGAATATATGGAAGGGTATATTGTTGATTTAAAAACAAAAGAAAAAGATGGATATAATGCTGTAAAAATTGGTTTTGAGGAAGTCGAAGAAAAAAAATTAAATAAACCATTACTTGGGTATTTAAAGAAAAGGAATTTACCACCTTTAAAAATTTTAAAAGAATTTAGACTTGAAAACAGTGAATTGATTAAAGAATTTAAAATAGGAGATAGAGTGACAATTAATATCTTTAAAGAAGGTGATTATGTAGATGTAACAGGAAAATCCATAGGGAAAGGTTTTCAAGGAGTTGTTAAAAGACATGGTTTTCATGGAGGGCCTGCAACTCATGGTTCTATGTCTCATAGAGCACCTGGTTCTATAGGTTCTACTGCACCTCAAAGAGTTTTAAAAGGAAGGAAAATGGCAGGCCATATGGGTGCAAAGAAAGTAACTGTGCAGAATTTACAAATTGTAAAAATTTTAAATGAAGAAAATCTAATTATGGTTAAAGGTGCAGTACCTGGGCCATCAAATTCATATTTGATTATTAAGAAAGCAATTAAAAAGAAGGAATAAAATGGCTAAAATTAATGTTTATGATATTTTAGGGAATATAATTGGAGAGAGAGAAATTTCCGATGAAATATTAAAAGAGAAAATTAATAAAAATGTTTTATATTACTATACAGTTAGTTATCTCGCAAATCAAAGACTTGGTACTCATTCAACCAAAACAAGAGGGGAAGTAAGTGGAGGAGGAAGGAAACCTTGGAGACAGAAGGGTACAGGAAGGGCAAGGGTTGGTTCAATTAGAAATCCCATATGGAGACATGGAGGAATTGCTTTTGGGCCCAAACCGAGAGATTATTATATAAAATTACCTAAAAAAGTAAAAAGGAAAGCCCTTATTGAATCTATTAGAGATAAGATTATGGAGAACAGAATTATATTTTTGAAAATAGAAAATATTGAAAAACCAAAAACGAAAATTTTTGCTGAATTTTTGAAAAAGATAGGATATAACAAAGAGAAGATTCTTTTTATTTTTACCAATTCAGACAAAAAGGCAAATAAAGTTTTATCTGTTAGAAATATTCCAATAGTAAAATATGATTATATAGATAAAATAAATGCTTATGAAATTTTAAATAGTGATAGATTAATTTTTGAAGAAGAATGTTTTGACAATCTTAAAAATCTTTTAGAAGGAGGCAAAATTGTTTGACCCTTATAAAATTATTAAAAATCCATTGATAACTGAAAAAGGCACAGAACTAACGAAAGAGAATAAATATGTTTTCTGTGTAGATAAAAAAGCCAATAAATATCAAATAAAAAAAGCAATAGAAGAGATATATAAGGTCAAAGTTGAAAAAGTTTATGTTTTAAATATAAAACCAAAAAAAAGAAGATATAGATTTTTTATTGAGGGTTATAAGTCAGGATATAAAAAAGCAATTGTAAAACTGAAAGAAGGAGAAAAAATTGCCATTACGTAAGTTAAAACCTGTAACACCTGGACAGAGACACGCTTTATTACAAGATTTTTCAGATATAACTAAACAGGAACCAGAAAAGTCACTTGTTGTTGGTCTGAAAAAAACAGGTGGAAGAAACAATACTGGACGTATTACTACACGGCATAGAGGTGGAGGTCATAAAAGATTATATAGAATGATTGATTTTAAAGGTAGAATTAACTGTGAAGGTATTGTAAAAAGTATTGAATACGATCCTAACAGAAATGCTAGAATTGCTCTTATTCATTATACAGACGGTGTAAAAAGATATATAATAGCACCATTAGGCCTTTCTGTAGGTGATAGAATAAGATGTGGTGAAGATGTTGAAATAAAAATCGGTAATAGATTGCCATTAAAAAATATCCCAGAAGGAACACAAATTTTTAATATTGAACTTATTCCAGGGAAAGGTGGACAGGTAGCAAGAAGTGCAGGTACTTTGGCAACTTTAATGGTAAAAGGAGAAAAATATGCACAGGTAAGATTACCTTCTGGCGAAGTTAGATTGTTTGATTTGAACTGTTACGCCACAATTGGACAGGTAAGTAATCCTGAATATAAATATATCTCTTTAGGTAAGGCGGGAAGAACAAGACATTTAGGTATAAGGCCAACTGTGAGAGGGACAGCGATGAATCCTGTTGACCATCCTATGGGTGGTGGAGAAGGTAGAGGGAAAGGACATCAATCTCAGAGTCCAACTGGTGTTCCAGCAAAGGGTTATAAAACAAGGAAAAAGAAAAAACCATCGGATAAATTAATATTACAAAGAAGGAAACAAAAATGAGGTCAAAGAAAAAAGGTCCATACGTAGATAAAAAATTATTAGAAAAAGTATTAAAACAAAAGGAATTGGGTAAAAAAGATATTATTAAAACATGGGCAAGAAGTTGTACAATTATACCAGAATTTGTTGGTCACACATTTGGGGTTCATAATGGAAGGACTTTTATAAATGTCTATGTTACTGAAAATATGGTGGGACATCGTTTAGGAGAGTTTGCTCCAACAAGAACTTTTAGAGGCCATGGTGCTCATACAGAAAGAGCTAGAGAAAAGAAATGAAAGGAATTTAAGATGGAAGTTATAACAAAAGCAAAATATGTAAGAATAAGTCCAAGAAAACTAAGAATGATTATTGAACTTGTAAAAGGGAAGGATATTGAAGAGGCTCTTGGGATTTTAAAGAATGTGAGAAAAAAGGGTGCAAGAATTCTTGAAAAAGTTATAAAAAGTGCACACAATAATGGAAAAAATAAAGGCGGAGATATTAATTGGGTGATAAAAAATATAAAAGTGGATGGAGGACCAATGTTGAAAAGATACAGAGCAGCGACTATGGGTAGAGCAGTTATGATTAGAAGAAGAACTTCTCACATAACTGTAATTCTTCAAGGAATAGGAGAAGAATAATGGGACAAAAGGTAAATCCTATTGGTTTAAGAATAGGTATAGTTGAAGATTGGCGAAGTAAATGGTTTGCTTCAAAAAAGGAATTTAAAGAACTTCTGAAAGAAGATATTATGATAAGAGATTACATTAAAAAGAGATATCCAAGAGGCACAATTACAAAAATTGAGATTGAGAAGACAGATAAAATAAGAATTAGAATATATACTCCAAGACCAGGAGTTGTTCTTGGAAGAAAAGGAGCAGAGATTAATCAGTTAAGGGATGAACTTTATGAGATTTTTAAAAAACAGATAACAATTGATTGTATAGAAATTAATCAACCTGGGACAAGTGCTCAATTTCTTGCAGATTCAATTGTAATACAACTTGAAAAAAGGGTCCCTCATAGACAGGCAATTAAAAAAGCTATGGATTTGGCAATGCAATCAGGAGCCAAAGGAATAAAAGTAAGAATTTCTGGGAGAATTGCAGGGGTTGAAATAGCAAGGAGTGAACAATATATAGTTGGAAAAGTTCCATTACATACATTAAGAGCCAAAATTGATTATGCTACAAGTACTGCATTTACAAGAAGTGGAACTGTAGGTGTAAAAGTTTGGGTTTATCTTGGAGAAATTTTAGAGGAAAAAGGAGAAGAAAATGCCGTTAATGCCTAAAAGAGTTAAATATAGAAAGATGCAAAGAGGTAGAACAAAAGGCAAGGCAACAAGAGGAAGTAAACTTTTTTATGGAGAATATGGTTTGAAAATTCTTGAACCAGGATGGATCACATCATCTCAGATTGAGTCAGCGAGAATCGCAATTACCCATTATTTAAAATCAAGAGGTAAACTTTGGATAAGAATTTTCCCAGATAAACCTGTAACTAAAAAACCAGCAGAAAGTAGAATGGGTAAAGGGAAGGGTGATGTAGAAAAGTGGGTAGCAGTAGTTTTACCAGGTAGAATAATATTTGAAATTGCAGGTGTTTCTGAAGAACTTGCAAAAGAGGCACTTAGAAGAGCATCCCATAAAATTCCATACAAATCAAAAATTGTTACAAGGTCATTAATTAGTTAAAATTTGAAATTTTTTTTTTAAAATGTTATAATAAATTTTTGTCTTTTGGATTGAGGGAAACAATGAAAAAAGAAGAATTGAAAAAATGGAGAGAAGCAACAGATATAGAGATTGAAAATAAGATATTGGATATGAAAAAACAAATTTATGAACTAAAAAACCAACTTATTTTAGGACAATTAAAAAACTATTCTCAAATTAAAGAGATAAAAAAAGATATAGCAAGATTAAAGACAATATTAAGAGAGAGAAAAATTGGAGCAAAAAAATGAAAGGTAAAATTGTTGAAAAAAAGGGGATAGTTGTGAGTGATAAAATGGATAAAACAAGAATTGTAATGGTTGAAACTATGACACAACATCCAATTTATAAAAAAATAATAAGAAAGAGAAAAAAATTTGTGGCTCATGATGAAGACAATATTTCAAAAAAGGGTGATATAGTAAGAATTATACAAACAAGACCTTTAAGTAAGACAAAAAGATGGAAAATAATTGAAATTATTGGTAAAAAAGGAGATTTTGGTGGTACAATTGAGGTCAATGCTTCAGGTAGTTGATAATACAGGTGCAAAAAAAATAATGGTAATAGGATTTATAGGAAGTTCAAAGAAGAGGTATGGGTATATTGGAGATGTTGTTGTTGCTACAGTAAAAAATGCATTACCCGATGGGATTGTGAAAAAGAAGGAGAAAGTCAAAGCTGTAATTGTGAGAACTAAAAAAGAAACAAAAAGAAAAGATGGTTCAATCTTAAGATTTGACCATAATTGTGCAGTTATAATTGATAATGAAGGTAATCCGAGAGGTACAAGAGTTTTTGGTCCTGTACCAAGGGAATTAAGAGATAAAAATTTCACAAAGATAATTTCTCTTGCTCCGGAGGTAATATAAATGAAGGTGAAGTTGAAAAGAGGAGATATTGTTCAAGTTATAAAAGGCAAAGATAAAGGAAAAAAGGGAAGGATTTTGAAAATTTTTAGAGAAGAAGGAAAAGTTCTTGTTGAAGGTATAAATTTTGTAAAAAAACACACAAGACCAAGAACAGTTGATAGACAGGGTGGAATAATACAGATAGAAAAACCAATTTCAATAAGTAATGTGAATTTTTTCTGTTTAAAATGTAGCAAACCAACGCGACTTGGTATAAAATTTCTTGAAGATAAAACAAAGGTAAGATATTGTAAAAGATGTAAAGAAATTATAGAGGAAAAATAAAATGGAGGAACCAAGATTAAAAAAAATTTATAGAGAAAGTGTTGTTCCCAAATTGATGGATAGGTTTAAATATAAAAATGTTATGCAAGTCCCTAAAATTTTAAAAATTGTTTTGAATATGGGGATAGGAAGAGATAATAAAGATTCAAAAGCAGTAGAAGCAGCTCAAAAAGAACTTACATTAATTGCAGGACAAAAAGCAGTTTTAACAAAAGCAAAAAAATCCATAGCAGGATTTAATGTAAGGAAAGGTAACATAGTGGGAGTTATGGTGACATTAAGAGGTAACAAGATGTATGAATTTCTCGACAGATTAATAACAGTTGCATTACCTAGAGTAAGAGATTTTGAAGGTTTACCAAAGAATTCCACTGATGGGAGAGGTTCATATACGATTGGAATAAAAGAACATGTAATTTTCCCTGAAGTAGATTATAATACCATTTATAAAGTGCAAGGTATGAATGTTACAATTGTTACTTCTGCCAAAACACCAGAAGAAACTATTTCTTTATTAAAAGAAATAGGGTTACCAATAAGGGAGGATTAAAGGTGGCAAGGAAATGTTTTTTTGAGAAAGTAAAAAGAGGTGCAAAATTTAAAGTTAGAGAAAGAAATAGATGTTGGAGATGTGGAAGACCGAGAGGTTATTATAGAAAATTTGGAATATGTAGAGTTTGTTTCAGAGAACTTGCTGGGAAAGGTGAGATTCCTGGAGTGAAAAAAGCAAGTTGGTAAAGGAGGATTTTATGACAATGACTGACCCTATTGCTGATATGTTAACAAGTATAAGAAATGCAAATGCGGTATTAAAACCTTATGTAGATATTCCTTATAGTAAATTTAAAATGAAAATATTGGATGTTTTGAAAGAAGAGAAATATATAAAAGATTATGAAGTTATTGAAGAAAAAAGTAAAAAGTACATAAGAGTTCATCTACTTTACTTTGGAAAAGTAAAGGCAATTACAGAAATAAAAAGGATAAGTACACCAGGAAGAAAATTCTATGTTTCAAAGAATAAAATTCCAATAGTAAAGAATAATTATGGTATTGCTGTTTTAACGACTTCAAAGGGAGTTATGAGTAATAAAAAGGCAAAAGAAATAGGAATTGGCGGAGAATTACTTTTTTATATATGGTAAAAAGGGAAATATATGGCAAGATTAGGGAAAAAACCAATTGAAATTCCTGAAGGTGTAACTGTAAAAATTGAGGAAGGTCGAGTCATTGTAGAAGGTAAGAAGGGAAAACTTTTTCAAGAAATTTTCCCAAATTTAAATGTAAGTATTGAAGATAAGAAAATAGTTATAAGGAATGAAGTTGACCCAAAAAACAAAAAACTTTATAGAAAAACAAATTCACTTTGGGGATTGATGAGAAGTTTAATTGCAAATATGATAAAAGGTGTTTCTGAAGGATTCGAAAAGATACTTGAAATTCATGGGATTGGATATAAAGGTGAGGTCAAAGGAAATAAACTTATTCTTTCAGTTGGTTTTACTCATCCTGTTGAAGTAGAAATACCAAAAGATATATCTGTTGAAGTAAGTAGGAATACGATAATATTCATAAGAGGTGCTGATAAACAAAAAGTGGGTGAATTTGCTGCAAGTGTTAGAAGAATATGTCCTCCAGAGCCATACAAGGGTAAAGGGATTAGATATAGAGGAGAATATGTTAGACAGAAAGCAACAAAAGCAGGAGTAGGAGCGTCAAAATGAAATTAACTAGAAAAGAAAAAAGAAAAAAAAGACATTTAAGGGTAAGAAAAAAGGTAAAAGGTTCTTCTGATAGACCAAGATTGTGTGTGTATAGAAGTAATAAACATATATATGCTTCTTTGATTGATGATAGTTGTTCTCCAAATAAAGTTATAACAACTGTTTCAAGTTTGTCTCCTGAGTTTAAAAAAAATATAACTGATAGAAGTATTCATGGAGGAAATATAAAGGGTGCAGAGATAGTTGGAAAACTTATAGCAGAAAAGGCAAAATCACTTGGTATAGAAAAAGTAGTTTTTGATAGAGGTGGTTATAAATATACAGGAAGAGTTAAAGTTTTAGCAGAATCTGCAAGAAAAGGAGGTCTAAAATTTTAGAAAAAGAAAATTTACAGGCAGAAATTGAAGAAAAACAAATAGTAATTGAAATAAGAAGGGTTACAAAGGTTACAAAAGGTGGTAAAAATTTAGGATTTAGAGCAATTGTTGTTGTTGGTGATGGACAGGGGAAAGGTGGATTTGGTATTGGAAAGGCAAATGAGGTTCCAGAAGCAATAAGGAAAGCAGTAGAACAGGCAAGAAAAAATATGATAAATATACCTTTAAAAGATGGAACAATTCCCCATGATGTAGAAAGTAAATTTGGTCCTTCAAGAGTAATTTTAAAACCTGCTTCCAAAGGACATGGGATGGTTGCGGGTAGAACAGTAAGAGCATTTTTGGATGTGTGTGGGATAAAGGATATAACATGTAAATGTTTAGGTTCAACAAATCCGATAAATGTTTTATATGCGACTGTTAAAGCGTTAAATAAAATAAAGGTAAGGAGTGAAAACAATGAAACTTAACCAACTAAAACCACCTTTTGGTGCAAAACATAAGAAAAAACGTTTAGGAAGAGGTGATTCTTCAGGGCATGGTGGAACTTCAACAAGAGGACATAAAGGACATAAAGCAAGAAGTGGATATAGATTACCTTTTAATTTTGAAGGTGGGCAGATGCCTCTTTTTAGAAGATTACCAAAAAGAGGTTTTACACATATAAAAGAGGAAAAGATTGAAATAGTAAATTTAAATCAAATTGAAAAACTTTTTAATGATGGTGAAGAAGTAACTATTGATAAATTAAAAGAAAAAGGGATTATTAAAAAAGGTGAATGTGTTAGAATCCTTGGTGAAGGTAATTTGACTAAAAAACTTATAATTTATGGACATCACTTTTCAAAGAAAGCAAAAGAAAAAATAGAAAAAGTTGGTGGGAAGATAAATATTATAGAGGAAAAGAAAAATGTTTGAAGCATTTAGAGATACATTTAAAATTCCAGATTTAAAAAAAAGAATAGGTATAACAATTTTATTATTAACCATTTATAGATTTGGTTGTTATATTCCTGTTCCAGGGATTAATGGAAAAGAACTTGCTAAAATATTTGAAACTGCAGCAGGGACACTTTTTTCTCTTGCAGATTTATTTTCTGGTGGTGCTTTAAGTCAGGCGACTATATTTGCTCTCGGGATTATGCCATATATAAGTGTTTCAATTGTGCTTGAATTGCTTGCTTCTGTTGTTCCTTATTTTGAAAACATGTTGAAAAGTGGAGTAGAAGGCAGAAGAAAACTTACTCAACTAACGAGATATGGGACAGTAGCATTATGTATTTTTCAAGGGCTTGCAATTAGTATCTATCTTGAAAATCCAGAGCACTTTGGAGGGATTTCAATAGTTGCAAATCCAGGATGGCTATTTCGTGCAATAACAACATTGACATTAACTACAGGTACAATTTTTTTAATGTATCTTGGAGAACAAATAACAGAGAAAGGGATAGGGAACGGTATTTCTCTTATAATTACCGCAAGCATTGTTTCAAGAATGCCTGTTGCTTTTCATAGAATGGCAGGACTTGTCTCTGCTGGTGAGATAAATTATTTTGTTGTTATTATTCTTATTGCCTTAATTTTTGGAGTAGTTGCTGCTGCAATTTTAATAAATGAAAGTGAAAGAAGAATACCGATACAATATGCGAAAAGAGTCATTGGGAAAAGGATTTATGGTGGGCAATCAACATATTTACCAATAAAATTAAATCAAGGTGGAGTAATACCTCTAATTTTTGCAATAGCCATATTAACTTTTCCAGCAACAATTCTTTCTTTTGCACAAAATAAACTTTTGATTAAACTTGCAACAATTTTATCACCAAAAGAACCGATTGGGATGGTTTTATATGCTCTTTTTACAATATTTTTTTGTTATTTTTATGCTGGTATCATATTTAATCCTGATAATATTGCTGAAGATCTACAAAAATATGGAGGTTTTATTCAAGGGATAAGACCGGGTAAATCAACGGCTCTTTATCTTGAAAAAATATTGAATAGATTGACTTTACCTGGTTCTTTAATGCTTTCTGCTATTGCTCTTTTCCCATATATACTTATGAAGTTTTATAGAAAAATTCCTGATATTGTAGCGAGTATTTTTGGTGGAATTGGGCTTTTAATAGTTGTCTCAGTTCTAATAGAAACAATTAGACAAATAGAAGCACATCTACTTTTAAGACATTATCAAGGATTTATAAAAAGAGCAAAAGTAAAATGAAAGAGATAATAATTTTACTTGGACCGCCTGGCGCTGGAAAAGGTACAGTAGGAGAAAGATTAAGTAAAATTTTAAATATGCCATTAATTTCTACTGGTGATTTATTAAGAGAAAATGTAAAAGATAAAACAGAATTGGGTCTTAAAGCAAAAGAATATATGGATAGAGGAGAACTTGTTCCAGATAATATAGTCATTTCTATTCTAATTAAAAGAATAGAGAAAGATGATTGTAAAAATGGTTTTATTCTTGATGGATTTCCAAGGAATATAAATCAAGCACTAAATCTTGAAAAATATGTAATATCTGAAAAAGTAAGTGTAATATATCTAAAAGCGGATGATGA
>JAOAEP010000112.1 GCA_026416755.1 bacterium
TTTTAAATAGAAATGATTTCTATTTATGATATGGAATATAAAGAATTATTAAAAAAGAATAAGTTAAAAATAACTCCTAAAAGAATGGCTATAATTAATTATTTTCTCCAAAATAATAAGTATTTCACCCCTTATGATGTATGGACACATTTGAAAAAAAAATTTATAAAATTAGGATTACCTACGATTTACAGAAACCTTGAAGAATTTGAAAGGATTGGAATTTTAACAAAAGTTGAAGGTAAAGAAAATAGATACTATTATGGAATATGTAAGATGAAAAAAGGAAAACACCATCATCATATAATTTGTACTTTATGTCATGAAATAAAAGATTTTGATATATGTGACTTTGATAAATTAAAGGAACAAATAGAAGCAAAGACCGGTTTTGAAATTACAGAACATAGGTTTTTTTTAAAAGGAGTTTGTAAAAATTGTAAAAAAATGGAGGTATAAAATGAGAAAAATTAAATTTATTGGAGATTCTCTGGCACATCATCTACCCTTTTCTGTTTTATCTGTTACTATTGGCATTATTTTTGCTGGAATTTTAACTTTTTTCACAGAAATAATTGAAATTGTTGAGCCATCTGAATATTTTAGAGAAATTTTCCATCTTTTTCATCCAACTCATATGTTATTTTCTGCTCTTGCAACAACTGCAATGTTTTGGAAATATGAAAGAAGATTTTTTAAAGCATTCATTGTGGGAATTGTTGGATCCGCAGGAATATGTGGAATAAGTGATATTTTTATGCCATTTTTTTCAGGATTTCTCCTTGGAGCAAAAATGGAACTTCATATTTGTATTATCCACCATCCTGAAATGGTCCTACCATTTTTATTTTTAGGTGTATTTATGGGATATGTTGCTCCAGAAACACTTGAAAAAACAGAAGGAGTTATTTTTTCACATTCTTTACATGTTTTCGTAAGTTCTGTCGCTTCAATCTTTTATCTTATAAGTTTTGGATTTTTTGATTGGATACATAAAGTTGGGGCTGTTTTAATTTACATGGTTCTTTCAGTTATTATTCCTTGTTGTACAAGTGATATTATTTTCCCCTTACTTTTTATATCTAAGAAAGAAATAATTAAAGAAAATCATTTCCATTAAAAATTTATTTCCATTCTATAGAAAATGTAAAAATATTTTTCCCTTCTGCTGAAACAATAAATTTACCATCTGGAAGAGAAGAAAGAAAGGATATCCTTGATTTTAAATCATATCTCCATAAACTCTTTTTGTCATTGGCTAAGAAAAATAAATAATTTCCCTTTTTCCCTGAGAGTAAATCAAGTATTTCAAAAGAAAAAATATTAAAGTTTATTTCTTCATCACTTTTAAAATTTTTAATTTCATTTCCATTTAAATCATATAAATAGATCATCCCATTGATAGTTTCAACACATATATAGTTTTCACTACTTAAAATGTTTATTACTCTTCCACTTATATTTTTATTCCATTTTAAATTTCCATCATCCTTATAACAATATAAATTCCCATTTTCCGTCCCAATAAAAACTAAACTTCCATCTTTTTTTATATTTATAAATGAAATAAAATCAGATAAAATTGTTTCCCAAAAAATTTCTCCTTGCCTATCAATGTAATAAATTTTCTTATCAATACCTACTGCTAAAAATTTACCCTCTTCTGCTATATCTATACCTCTTCCCAAATTCCCAGTTTTTTTAGTCCATAATATCTTCCCTTTACTTGAAAGGAAATATAAAATTCCTTCAAGAGTGAAAAAAGCAATATAAGAACCATCAGGAGAAATAGAAACTTTAACGATTTTCTCTGGCATCTTTAAAGTTCTTAACAAATTCCCTTTCTCATTTAAAAGATACAAAGTTCCAGAATCACAACCAACTAAAATTTTTTTATTGTCAGTAGATGTTTTTAAGTCGTTTATTAAGTCATCTGTTTCAAAACTCCAAATAAATTTTGTTTCTGGTAAAAATAGTGAAGGAGGGATCTCAAGTCCTTGAAAATTCTCTTTAAACCTTTTTAATAAGTTTGGAATATATCTCATATCATCTGTTTTATACTCATAGTGCTCAAACCATTTTTTCTTATTAATTGAAAAAACATCTACATTAAAAATATAGGTATTAGTTATTTTAGCAAGTGAGGGTTTCAAAACATAATCAGCATTTAAAATTTTCCCTACTATTGAAAGTTCATCATCCTCTATTTCTTTTTCAAAAAAATTCTGTTCATTTAAAACTTTCAAAAAATCATTTCTTGGAATTATAATAATATTTTTTATGTTATTAACTTCATTTATAAAAAGGTCTAAAAAATCTCTTTGAATAAAAGATGGGATATCAATAAATACAGGACTCAAAATAATTACTAAATTTTTTTTTGTCAAGAGATTTATATTTTTTATTTTTTTTTCAATTAAGTTTAATGAATAATCTTTACCCCAGTAGTTTTTATTTTCAATGAATTTTGAAATTTCAGAATATAAATTAATTGCTTGATTATACATCCCTTCTTTTTCATATATTTGTGCAAGGAGTATATAATAATCTGCATCAGGGATTATACTTTTATTCAAATATGCTTCAAAATATTTAATACATTCTTTTATATACCCAATTTCTAAACAAAAATCTCCTATTATTCTATATAAAAAAGCAGTTGGAGAGGCATATTTCAAATATTTCAAACTTTCTTTATCCATTGGCCACCCAAAAGGCCAATTTGAAGGAGTAAATGGTTCACATTTTTCTGTCTTTTCTTTAGCCATATTTAAGTACATATCTGCATATTTAATATTCCCCTTATTAGAATAATAATTTGCTTTTTCTACATATTTCCACACTTCTTTTGAAAAAACAACTGAAAGATATTTATTTTTATCAAACCAGTTTGCTCCAAAACATCTAAAAATAAAAATAAATAAAAGAAATAATCCTTTTCTCATAATTTCTCCTTAAAAATTATTAAACCAAATTGTTCAGGAATATCTATCCTTCCTGTCCATGTAGATATTGCATAATTATTAATCTCTCTCTGAAAATTTATACCCCATTTAGTTCCTTCTTTTATCTCTTCAATTTTCAAATCTTTTATTGGTATTGCTATTTCTGCAATCCATTTTTGAACTTTTCCTGGAGAAGAAATACTTGTATCTATTTTCCAACTTGAATCCCAAAATCTATCAGTATCACCTTCCTTATAAAATTTCCATACATAACTATATTTTAGATATTTTGCATCTGAAGAAAGGGGGAAGACAAATTTAAGAGGATGAAATACAAATTGATACCATTCATTTAAAGAATTTTTTGGATTTAAAGAAATAGTCAGAAAATCTCTTGTCTCATAGTTTATTACATTATTAGGAGGACTATCAGATACAATTAAAAAATAAATATTTTCATTATCATATACACTTAGAATTTTAGTTTGGAAATCAATAAGTACTTTTTCATCTTCTATGACTATAAAATTCCCTGTGGATTCCACCAATTTCCATATTCCCTCGTCATCTTTACCATCAATTTCAATTGGTACATCAGTTCTATAAGAATACATTATTTTAGGTCTAACCTCCTGAATTCCTAATTTACTTCTTTGAATTTCTTCTCTAAGAAAAGGTATCTTATTTTTTAAAATCAAAGGGATTTTAGGATCTTTAAGATAAATATTTGCCAGTGTTCTTAGTGGTTCAACATTAGTTTCCGATAATCTAACAAGAACTTCAAATCCTGTTGAATTTCCCATTCTTGCAAGTCCCCATGCCGAAATAATTTTTATATCTAATTCACCTTTTTGAAGTTTTTCAAGAAGGATAGAAGAATATGCCATTTTATTGAGATGAACAAGCGATTCTATAGCAATCTTCTGATAATAAACATCTTCATTGTCAATATTTTTCAAAATTATTTTTATTCCATCTTCCCTTCCCATTTTAGCAAGAGCATTAGCACATATAATTTGATATTCAGGATCAAAATGAGTTAATCCTTGTTTTAAAATATTTATTGAATTCCTATCCTTCATTTCTCCTAAAACAATAGCACATAGTTTTTTTAATTCTACATCTGCCTCTTTTATCAATTCTCTTACATTTTTTGAAAATAATTTTTGAACGTCTACCTGTAAAATAGAAACTGCTTTTTCTCTTATTTCGGGGTATTTACTGTAAAACATTTTTATTAACAATCTATTTAATCCTTTGCTTCCGACAAAATTTTCAACTTTCCTAATAACAAAATTTCTATCCTTTTCATTAATACTATTTAGTTTGATAATAAGTTCATCAATAATTTCATTTAGATATCTTAAACTACATTTTCTTATTCTTAAATCAGGATCGGTTTTTTCCATATAGACAAGATTTTTGATATAATAATCATCAAACCTATCAAGGTAATAATATGCCTCAATAGAAGTATATCTAATTTCTTTATCTGAACTTCTCAAATATCTTCTTAATATATCCTTTGCCTTTTCTAAATCAATTTTCCCAATTTTCCCAAGTTCTATTATACTTATTTTTTTTGTCTCTATATCTGTTTCTTTATCCCCAATAAATCTTTCAAGAATAGGGATTAATATAGGTTCATTCAATTTTTCAATTATATTTATTGCCGCTTCTCTTACATTTAAAGATTTATCTCCTAGACATTTTATTATCTCGGGATAAGAAACAGGATTTTTAAATTTTTCAAGTGCCCATAAAGAATATAATCTAACACTTTCATTTTCATCACTTAACCCTTTTATTAATCCTTCTATCCCTTCTTCACCTTTTAACCTTACTATTGTTTTTATTGCTTCAATCTTTATTTTTACAGATGGTTCATTTAAAAGCCCTTCAATTTCTTCTATATTTGTTGTTTTAAATTTTTCAAGAGCCCAAAGCGATTTGATTTTTACTTCATCACTTTTATCACCAAGTAATTTAATAAGGTAAGGAACACATCTTTTATCATTAGCACTTTCAAATATTGAAATTGTAAGTAATTTTATTTGTTCATCTTCCTCAAAACAATCAAAAAGCGGCTTTAATTGATTATCATTTAATGACTTGAAATTAAATCTTGTAATATTTTTCCACATTAAATTTTTTAAAGCAATTAATAGTCCTTTTTTTACTTCATTATTCTGGTCCTTTAGATGAGATAAAATCGGGAAAATAGAATTTTCATTTCCATATTTTCCAAGCCCGATAGATGCATAATATCTAACCTGCCAGTAAGGATCATCAAGACAAGACACTAAGGAGTCCAAAATGTCTCCCTCTCCAAATTTAACAAGACCTTTAATCCCATATAATCTAACTTGCCAGTAGTTATCTTCAAGACATTTTTTATAATAATCTACACAGGTAGAATCTCCTATTTCAAAAAGAGTATAAGCAGATAAACTTCTCACTTCTTTATCTTCGTCTTCAAGGAAAGAAGCAATATCTTTTAAATATGTTTTATCTTTACTGTTGAGAACTTTTTTAATAAACTCTATTTTTTGAGATTTAATTCCAAAAATTAAAGTTTTGTTTTCACTAAATAAAGTTAGACCAAATAAAATAAAGACTATCCCTTTAAAAAAATTATTTTTCCTCATAATAATATTTTGGGAAACCTATATCCAAAACCTTTACCTTTCCAACACATTTTGGACCTTCACCTATAAAGAAACCCCTTTTTAAAAAACCCATGCTCAATGTTAAATTACTTTTAATACAAACACCATGAATTTCTCCTGTATCGGCATCAAGACCCGAAGGAATATCTATAGAGATCTTAAAACATTTCTTTTTATTTATAAATCCAATAATCTCTTTCATCTCACCTTCTATTTTACCTTTTATTCCAATCCCTAAAAGTGCATCTATTATTATATCTTTTTCTTTTATAACAATTTCATTTAATTTTAAAACATTTACACTTGTTATGTCAACTTTTAATTTTCTTAATATTTCAAAGTTTATTAAAGATATCTCTGTAAATTCTTCTATCATACCAAAATAAAAAACCTTAATGTTTGCTCCATTATTAAATAAATATCTTGCAAGAACAAATCCATCTCCACCATTATTACCTTTACCGCAAAAGATAAAAAATCTTCTTTCTTTTATATTTCTCAATTCCTTTTTTATTGCATAAAATGACTCTCTACCTGCATTTTCCATAAGAATTAAGTTTTTAATTCCAAACTTCTCTATCGTCTCCTTTTCTATTTTTAATATTTCTTCCTTTGAAAATATAATTTTTTTCATTAAGAAATCCTTTTTAAAAATTCTTTTGCTACTTTATCTACTGGTCCAGCTCCAATCGTCAATATTATGTCTCCTTTCTTTTTAATTTCAAAGAGATATTCAACTATCTCTTTAAATGTGGGAAGGTAAATTGCTTCATTACCGTTTTTCCTTATTTTTTCCACAAGAATTTCTGCATTTATAAGTTTTTTTTCAATTAAAGAATCTCGTACAAAATAAATATCAGGAACTACTACTTTATCAGCCAGTGAAAAAGAATGAGCAAAATCTTTTAAGAGAAATCTTGTTCTACTATATTGATGTGGTTGAAAAACAACAATCAATCTTCTATTTGGGAATATTTCTCTTATACTTTTTAGAGTCGATCTTATTTCCGTAGGATGATGGCCATAATCATCTATAACAGTTATACCATTTTTTTCACTTAAAATTTCACATCTTCTATGAACACCTTTAAAACTTTCAATTCCTCTTTTAATTTCTTTCCACAAAAATCCAAAATAAATACCCACTCCTACAACTGCCATACAATTTAAAACATTATGTATCCCCCACAAATTTATCTTTATTTTACCAAGTTTTTTGCCATTAAAAAAACACTCAAATTCAGTTTTTCTCCCAGAAATATTTATATTTGTAGCGGTTATTGTTTGAGAATGGAATCCATAAGATAAATTTTTTATTTTCAATTTTTTAACAATATCTAAAGTATTTTTATCTTCACCGCAATAAATCAAAATACCATTTGATTTTATATTAGATATAAATTGAGAAAAGGCCTTTTTTATATCTCTAATATTTTTATAATAATCAAGATGGTCTTTTTCAATATTTGTTATAATAGATACCTCTGGATGGTAGTGTAAAAAAGATCTCTTATACTCACATCCCTCTACAATTAGAAAA
Source organism: bacterium (assembly GCA_026416755.1). Lineage (GTDB taxonomy): Bacteria > Ratteibacteria > UBA8468 > B48-G9 > JAFGKM01 > JAMWDI01. The sequence goes on from JAOAEP010000112.1 coordinate 7,155, forward strand.
TCACTTTCTCCAACATCTGAATTACCAATATTTATAATTTCTCCACCAATTAAAAAAGAAGGAGACAAATTTAATGTCTTAAAGAGATTTACTGTTAGAGCAGAAGTTGTTGTTTTTCCATGTGTCCCTGAAATAACAATTCCCCTCTTTTCTTCCATAATTTCTCCAACTGCCTCTGGATAACTTAAAATTGGGATATTTAATTCTTTCGATTTTTTATATTCTGGATTATCTGGAAGAATTGCTTGAGAATGAATAACAAGGTCAATATTGGGTTTTATATTTTCTTCTTTCTGTCCAATAATTATTTTTATCCCAATTTTTCTAAGTTTTTTTATTATTGGTGAATAATTATTATCTGAACCTGAAACATTTTTACCTAAATAAACTAAAATTTTTGCAAGACCACTTACTCCAATTCCACCTATTCCTATTAGATGAATTTTTTTTGCTTTTTTAATATATCCTTTTATTTCTTCCATTTTTATGTTTATAAGTTAGTTCTAAAATTATTTCTTTTATTTTCCCATTATCTGAAAGTTTAATTTTTTTTAAGTTCTCACTAATATTAGAACTTTCATATAGAAATTTATCAAATAAATAAGGAAACTCTTTTATATTAAGTTTCTTCTCCTCAATAAAAAAAACACATCCAATTTTGCTTAAATACTCTGCATTTTTAATTTGATGACCTCCTGCGAAGGGATATGGTATCAAAAAAGCAGGAATTTTTTTTTCAATTATTTCTACAATAGTTCCTGCACCTGCTCTACAAATAACAAAATCTACTGCTGAATATAATTTATTCATTTCATAAGAAAATTCATAAACTTTCCCTTCTATTCCATTTTCCTTAAATTTTTCTTCTAAATAATCTTTATCCTTTCCGGCAATATGAAGTATTTGAAAACCTTTCTTTTTAAAATAATCAAGATTATTTAAAATTAATTTATTTATGAAAGAAGCACCCTGACTTCCTCCTAAAACCAAAATTGTTTTCGTTTCTTTAAGACCCAAATCTTCCCTCACATTCTCTTTTTTTAAATTTACCTTATAATCAGAAATTAAAGGAAATCCTGTTATAAAACATTTTTTTAAAGGTAATCTATTTGTATAAGGAAAGGTTAAAAATATAAAATTGGCAATTGGAGATAAAATTTTAGTTGTTTTACTCGGTAAATAGTTTTGTTCATGAATTATTATTTTTTTAAAAAGAATTTTAGCACCTATAATAAAAGGAACACATACATAACTTCCAGTACCTATTACAATTTTAGGTTTTTCTTTTATGAATAAAATTACTGAAAAAACAATTAAATAAAAAAGTTTAAAAATTGAAAAAAAGAAATTTTTTTTTGTAATTTTAACAAATGGAATAATACGGAATTGAAAATTTTTTTTTTCAAGATATCTAATTATATATTCTCTCTTGGGAACAAAAAATCTTATTTCAAAATATTCTTTTAACATTTCTCCAATAGCAACACCAGGAAGAAAATGTCCACCGGTAGGTCCTGTTATTATAATAATTTTCATATTTTAAATTATATCACAAAATGATAAAATTTTTATATATGCAAAAGAAAGCAGTTGGTTTAATATCAGGTGGTCTAGACAGCATTTTAGCACTTCAATTAATAAAAGAACAGAATTTTGAAATTATTGGAATATTTATTAAAACACCTTTTATCTCCGATTTTGGAGAAAAGATAATAAAAAATTTAAAAAAATTGTCTATTGAAATGGACTTTAAATTAAAAATTATAGAAGTTGATGAAGAGTATATTGAAATAATAAAAAATCCCGAATTTGGATATGGTAAAAATCTAAATCCATGTATTGATTGTCACATTTATATGTTAAAAAAAGCAAAAAAAATTATGGAAGATGAAAATGCTCTTTTTGTTTTTACAGGTGAGGTTCTAGGTCAAAGAGGGAAATCTCAAAATTTAATGGCTTTAAAAATTATAGAGGAAAAATCCTCTTTAAAAGGAATTCTATTAAGACCTCTTACTGCCTTAAATTTAGAGCCAACTGAGATTGAAAAAAAGGGGATTGTAAAAAGAGAGTTTTTATTGGATATAAAAGGTAGAAATAGAAAAACACAAATTTATCTTGCTCAGATGAAGAATTTAAAATATTTTGGAACACCATCTGGTGGATGTTTACTTACAGATCCTATATTCTGTAGGAAATTAAATGATTTACTGAAAAATGAGAAAGATATAAGATTGAATGATTGCTATCTTCTTCAAATTGGAAGGCATTATAGAATTTCTCCAGAAACTAAACTGATTATTACAAGAGATGAAAAAGAAGCAAAAAATATAATGAGTTTCATCGGTGAAAATGATTTTTTAATTTTGACAGAAAAAAATCCTCAAATTATAGGATTAATAAGAGGGAAAGTTAATACATTGGTTTTTGAAATTTATGCTTCCTATATTCAAAAAAATTATGATTTATGTATTTTGAAGGACTATAAAGGAAATATATTAGAAAAAAAGATTATTGAAAAGAAAGATAAAACCAACTATCAAAATTACTTAATATGAAAAAATTGATTAATCCTAAAAAGAGATTTTATAGAAATATAATAGAAACAAGTGGTTTTATAAAATTTGAAGTCAGAGTGGAAGAAACAGATTTGCTTGTTTTAGCAAAAAAGAATTTAAAAAAGGAAATACTTAATGAGGTAAAGTACTTAAGAAGTAAATTAAAAGATTATATAAGTAAAAATCACCAGTTTTTATATTCGTTAGAACCTTTAATTGTTGAAAGTAATGAAGAAATAATAAAACTTATGTCAGAAAGTTCTTTTTTAACTAAAACAGGACCAATGGCTTCTGTAGCAGGAGCCATTGCAGAATTAATTGGTAAAAAATTTTTGCAATTTTCAAATGAATTGATAATTGAAAATGGTGGTGATATTTTTGCAAAATTGAATAGAGATTTTAAAATGGCAATTTATGCTGGTAATTCACCTTTTTCTATGAAAATTGGTATCAAACTTAAAAAAAGAGAAATACCTTATGGAATAGCCACTTCAAGTGGAACAGTTGGTCATTCATTAAGTTTTGGAGATGCAGATGCAGTAGTAGTAATTTCTCCTTCTGCTGCTTTTTCAGATGGTTCTGCAACATATTTTGGTAATTTAGTAAAAGGTAAAATAGATAAAGAACTTATAATTTCTGAAATTAAAAATTTTCCATTTATTGAAGGAATTCTTATAATCAGAGAAAAAGAAATTTTTATATGGGGGGATTTAGAAATTATTTCTTTTGTTTAAGACCCAATCTATCTTAATAAAATCCAATCCAAAACTTTAACATAATAAGTAAATAACTTACACTAACCGCAATAAAATTAGGTAAAAACATAATTTTTATCCATCTTTTCCATCCAATCTTTATCCCTTGTGATTCTAAAAATCCATAAGCAACAACATTTGCACTTGCCCCAATAGGTGTAAAATTTCCTCCCATATCAAGACCTAAACTTGCTGCCCAAATCAGAATTGTAAATCTGTAAGGAATAAATTTTGAAATATGTTTTATAAGATAACCTATAGTAATTGCTTCAGGAACATTGTCTATGAAAGCACTTGTAGAAGTAGAAAACCAAAAAAGCAAAGTATTCATCATAAATCCGCTTTTAGAAAATCCTTCAAGAGAAAATGCAAACTTTCTTATAATTTCTGTTTTTTCAAGTGAACCAACAACTACAAAAAGGGATGTAAAAAATAAAAGTGTCTCTATATCTATCTCTTTCAATATGTTTCTTAATTTATTATGAGAACCTTGTAAGGTAAGAACAATTAAAGCAGGGAAAATACTACAGATTCCAATACTTATCGGGAAAAACTTTTTTATAAAATCTCTAAATATTAGAAGTAAAACTACCGCTATAATTCCAAAAAGTCCATATCTTGCCAATGTCCTATCTTCAATTGCTTCTTCAGGTTTTATTTCTTCAAGCATCTTTTTATCTATTTTTTCTCTACTTTCAATTAACTCTTTCCTATTATTTAGGTAAAAAATGAAAAGTGCAAAAATTCCAGATAATAAACTAATTATATAGTTATGAGTTACAAAGTTTGTAAAACCAAGTTCAAACATAGAACCAAGTATTACATTGGGAGGGTCTCCCATAAGAGTTCCTGCACCCCCTATATTAGCAAGGCATACTTCTGCAATTATTAATGGAACAAAATTTATTTTTATCAATCTACAAAGTGTATAAGTCAAGGGAGTAAGAAAAGTAAGGACAGTAATGGAATCTACAAAACCTGATAAAAACCATGAAAGTATTGGGAAAAAAAGGAAAATTTTTACAGGGTCATAATTAAGTTTTTTTATAATTTTTAAAGAAAAATAAGTAAAAAATCCAGAAATTTCAATTACTTTAACAATTAAAAATATACCAAAAAGAAAAGAAATTGTGTCCCAGTCAATATAATTATGAATTTCTTCAAAATCAAAAACCCTAAAAAGAACTAATAAAATAACACTTGAAAGGGCAATAAAAACTTTAGGAATTTTCTCTTTTGCAATAAAAAAATATGTTCCAACAAATATAACTAAACTTATAATTGCCATTAAATTCATTTAACATCCTATTGCTTTTAAAATATTATTTCTTGTAATAAAACCAACTGGTTGATTTTTTTCATTTATTACTACAATACGACTAATATGATGCTTTCTCATTAAAATTAATGCTTTCATCACAGAAGCATTTTCATCTACTTTTATAACATCTTTATTCATTACATCCTCTGCAACAAGTAAAGAACTTATACATTCAACAGTACTAATAATTTCAGAAAAAGCATCTGCAAAAAAAGGGAATTTTTCAAGTAATTCTACATCTTTTTTTGATAGAATTAAATTTTCAAGAATATCTTCAATACAAACTATACCGCAGAGAATTTTGTTTTCATCAACAACTGGAATAATATTATAATCTGTATTTGAAAAAATATTTAAAATTTCACTTAAACTTGTTTTTTTCTCTACAACTGGGATATCTTTAACCATATAATCTTTTACTTTTTTCATTTTTCTCCTTTTTAATTTACAGTTTCTAATGATTTGGATATCTTTTAGTATATATCATTAAAAATAATTTGACAATTTTTTTAAAAAAAATTATAATAAACTCTCTTAAAATAGGTTAGAAAGGAGAAAAATGGAAATAACTGTAAAAGAATTGCTTGAAGCAGGTGTTTATTTTGGTCATCCTACAAGACAATTTGATCCAAGAATTAAGCCATATCTTTATGGGAAAAGGCAGGGAATTTATATTATTGATATTGAGAAAACAATTGAAAAGATAAGGGAAAGTGGAGAATTTCTTAAAAATATTGCTTCACAAAATAAAAAAATTTTGTTTGTGGGTACCAAAAAACAAGCACAGTCAGTTATAAAAGAAATTGCAGAGAAATGTAAAATGCCCTATGTAAATTATAGATGGATTGGTGGAACCTTAACAAATTTTAAAGAAATTAGAAAGAGAATAGAAAGATTAGAAGAGATTGAAAATCTTGAAATTTCTGGCAAAATAAATCTTTACACTAAAAAAGAAATATTATTATTACAAAAAGAAAAGGAGGATTTAAAAAAGAAGTTTGAAGGAATAAGAGAAATGACTGATTATCCTGCAGCAATGGTTGTTGTTGATGTAAAAAGAGAAGTTAATGCCATAAAAGAAGGGAAAAAAATGAATATCCCAGTTATTGGAATAGTTGATACAAACGGGAATCCTGAAAGTGTAGATTATCCTATCCCCGCAAATGATGATGGTTCAAAAGCAATCCAAACAGTTCTTTCAAAACTTGCTGATTATATTCTTGAAGGTATGAAAAATATAGGATACCTACCTGAAATAAAAGAAGAAAATGAAAAATATAATCAAGTAGAAGAAAAGGAGCAAAAATGAAAGTAGATACTTTAAAAATAAAAGAATTGAGAGAAAAAACAGGGTTAAGTGTAATGGAATGTAAAAAGGCACTTGAGGAGACAAATGGAGATATTGAAAAGGCAATTGCCATACTTAAAAAAAGAGGGCTTGAAATTTCAGAAAAGAAAAAAAGTAAGGAAGTAAAGGAAGGATTGATAGGAGCATATGTTCATACAAATGGGAAAATAGGTGTGCTTATTGAAGTAAACTGTGAAACTGATTTTGTTGCGAGAAATGTAGAATTTGAAGAATTGGTTAAAAATCTATGTTTACAAATTACTGCAATGAATCCAAAATGGATTGATATAGATGAAATACCGGAAGAAGTAATAAAAAAGAAGATAGAGGAAATCAAAGAAGAATTTAAAGATAAACCCCAGTCAGTTGTTGA
>JAOAEP010000032.1 GCA_026416755.1 bacterium
TTTTCTAATATATAATTGAACTGTTTCCATTGCTTCAATATTACCAGTGTTTTTAATTGAAACAAAAACATTAAAATTTTTACCTGCTTTTATCTTTTCCTGCTCTATTTTAAAATTAAAAAGTTCAAAACTACTATAAGAAAGACCAAATCCAAAAGGAAATAATGGTTGAGTATCTAAATAAACATATTTGTTTGTTAAAGAAACTGGTTTTCTGTGATAGTAAACAGGAAGTTGCCCAGGATGCTTGGGAAAAGAAACAGGCAATTTCCCGGATGGACTAAATTTACCAGAAAGCATATCAAATATACAATTTGCAGCTTCTTCTCCAGGAAACCAGCATTCAACAATAGCATTCACCTTATCAATTATATCTGTTAAAATGTAAGGTCTTCCTGTAATCAAAAGAATAATTAAAGGTTTGCCCAATTCTGACAATTTTAAAATTAAGTCCTCTTGAACCCCTGGAAGTTTTAGATTATGACTGTCTTTCCCTTCTCCACAAGTACAATCGGAAGCAAAACCTGATTTATCTCCACCAACAAAAATTATTACTTCTCCTTTCTTTCCAATTTCAATTGCCTTTTCAAAATTTTCTTTATTGAAATCAAATATATCACAACCTTTCTCATAGTAAACCTCAATTCCTCTTTCTCTAAATACCTCTAAAATTGATTTACATTCAACTGATGGTTTTTCAAGATTTAAATGAGCAGTATAAGCATAATCACCAAAATAATTTCTTGGACTATCAACAGAAGGACCAATTAAAGAAATAGATTTTATATTTTTTAAAGGTAATATTCCATCATTTTTTAAAAGAACAAATGTTTCCTTTGCAATCTCATGAGCAAGTTTTCTATCCTCTTCTTTGTCAAAATCAATAAAAAATTTTTTATTTTCTTCAAATAATCCGAGTTCTTTTTTTATTTTAAGAATCCTTTCAACCGCTTTATCTATCTCGTTTTCTTTTATAATTCCCTTTTTAACACATTCAATTAATAATGGATAACAGGATTTATTTGGTAATTCTATATCAATTCCTGCTTTTAAAGATAATATTGCACATTCTTTATCGTCTTTTGCAACAAAATGGGTTGTATTTAACATTTTAATTGCTCCATAATCAGAAACTACAATTCCATCAAAACCCCATTCTTTTCTTAAAATATCAGTGAGTAATTTTTTTGAACAAGCACATGGAATTCCGTCAATATCATGATAGGCATTCATTATTGATTTTAAGTTTGCTTCTTTTACACATGCCTCAAAAGGAAAGAGGAAAATATCTCTCAATTCTCTCTCTCCAACATGAACAGGACATATATTCCTTCCTCCCTCTGAAAAACCATGACCAGCAAAATGTTTTCCTGTTGCGACAATTCCTTCTTTTAAATTTTCTCCTTGTAATCCTTTAACATAATGAACTCCCATTAAAGCACATAGATAAGGGTCTTCTCCAAACGTCTCTTCAGTTCTTCCCCACCTCACATCATAACAAACATCTAAAACAGGAGAGAGCCCTTGATGAACACCAGCATTTCTCATCTGTCTTCTTATAACGCGGGTCATTTTTTCTATTAGTTTGGGATTGAAAGAACTGGCAATTCCAATAAGTTGAGGGAAAGAAGTTGCTTTATTTGTCAGGAATCCAGATAAACACTCTTCATGAATCATTGCAGGAATACCAAGGCGTGTTTTTTCTTTCAAAAACTTCTGAATCTTTTCAAGATATTCTTTTGCTTTTTCTGGGTCTATATTTTTAATACCCCCATAAACTCGTGAGACCTGTCCAATTCCAAACTCCAATTCTTTTTCAAGCAATTCATTTGAAATTTCTCCATCTTTAACAATGTCTGTAATATATACAGAGCATAATTGAAAAACTTTTTCTTCTATTGTCATTTTTTTTAATATCTCCTTAACCCTCATATTTGCCCCTCCTTTTATGATGGTTAAAGTTTATAATGAAGTTTTTTTGATGTCAAAATTTTTATTTTTTTGATTTTTAAATAACCAGAAATAAAAAGAATGAGTTTTTCTATTTATTTGTTTATTTAAAAGAATAGCAGGAAAAATTGTGTTTTCTCCAAATTTTTCATTAATTCTATCCATTGTATCAAGAAGTAATTCTCTTTTTATTAATTCATTAAAAATATATGGATAAGAAGAATAAAAAAGTCCGCCCACAGAAATACCAATTGTTCTTATTTTTTTGTCTATAATTATAGAATTTATTATTTCAATACAAAGGTTAAAAATTATTTTTCCATCAGGAGGGATATTATTGAATTTTTTTCTTTTTACAATACTTGAAAAATCCTCAAATCTCAAAAATAGCAATACAAAATTTCCATATTTTTTCTTCTTTCTCATTCTTTCAGCCACTTTTTCACATAGATTAAATAAAGTTTTTTCTATAATTTCAAAATTATCTGTCTCAGAGGGAAAAGTATAAGAATGACCAATTGAAATTTCAGGATATTCTATATAAAGGGGAGGAATTTCAATTCCACATCCATAATTGTAAATTTTCATTCCTAATTTTCCAAAAATCTTAGTTAAAAAATCTTGCCCCACTTTTTTAACATCAGAACATTTTTCTATTCCTATATCAGAAAGTTTTTTATAAATTCTCTCTCCTATGCCGGGTATTTCTTCAATAGGTAAATTATTCATAAAACTTTCTACATATTCTGCTTCTATAATTTTAATCCCATCCGGTTTGGAAAGGGAAGAAGCAATTTTAGCAATCAATCTATTTGGGCCACCTCCAACTGAGCATGTAAGTCCGGTAATTTTTTTTATTCTGTCTTTTATTTCCCTTGCCAGATTTTCTTTTTTACCGTAAATTTCATATATATCAGTGACATCAATAAAAACTTCATCTATTGAGTAAATCTCTATTTCTTCTTTAAAACTTCTTATAATCTCAAAAATTTTTTTTGATGTTTCTATATATTTTTCAGGATTCCCTGATACAATAATCAATTGGGGACATAAAGATAATGCTTGATAAGTGCTCATTCCTGATTTTATTCCATAATTTTTTGCAATATAAGAGCAAGATGCAATAACTGATTTTGTAGAGGGGCCACCAGACACAGCAACTGGTTTTCCTTTTAAAAACGGATTTGTAAGTTGTTCAATTGAAGTAAAATAAGCATCCATGTCAATATGAAAAATTACCTTTTCCATTTTTAAAAAATATGAATTTTTTCAAGATACCAAATTAACTCTTTGGGTATAAAAGATAATTCAAAAATTTCAAATCCATCTGTAACAGCAAAATTATATATATCCTTTTCCCCTTTTTTTGTTTTCCAAATATAAGTTATCTTTTTAATATTCACTTTTCTATTTTTCCATATAAACCACTTTATTTTAATTGAACCGTTTTTAAAAATAACTCCGACTATTATTTTTTCATTTATTTCAGATATCATTTTATCTTTCTTAATAAACCTATAACTTTGCCAGTAATTAAAGGACTTTCCTTTATTATTATGGAATTATAAGAAGGATTCGCTGGCTTTAATTCAATAAAATTTTTTCTTTTATAAAAGTATTTAACAGTATATTCTCCATTATAAAAAATAACAACTATATCACCATTTTTAATCTCAACATCTTTTTTAACAATAATATAATCACCATCAAAAATCCCAGCGTCCTTCATACTATCTCCTTTAACTATAAGAGAGAAAATATCACCTTCTCCAAAAATTTCTTTACTCACACTTATAAATTCTTCAAAATTTTCCTCTTCTATTTTTGGCGTTCCTGCAGGAATTCTTCCAATAACTGGGATATTTAAGAAATATTCTTTCAAAATTATTCCTCTTGCTTTTCCTTTGTCTCTTTTAATATATCCTTTTTTTTCAAGTGCATTTAAATAAGAAACAACTGCAGTAGGACTAAAAAATGAGAAGTGGTCCATAATTTCTTTAATTGTAGGTGGATATCTATTTTCTGCTATATAATCTTTTATAAACTCAAAAACTTTTTTCTGTTTTTCTGTTAATTTTTTCACACTGTAAATAATTATACTGTAAATTTATATAAGTGTCAAGAGATTTTTTAGATTAACTCAAATAGGAAGAGATTTTAAGGTATTTCTGGTTTTTAAAAATATCTATTTAAAATGTTTATCTGCAAAATCTAAATAACATTTCCAGTCATATTCAGTTAAATCATGTTTTCCTGACCGAATATGATATCCAATATGTCCCATAACAGGAAAGTTTAAATCAGGCACTTCATTAACAGGAAGACCTTCAAGCCCATACATAATATAAATTGGCTCTGCTAATTTTGCTGACAAAAATTCTCCTTTTGGATCTGCCCATAAATCTTCATCAGCACTTGCAACATATACAGGCCTTGGAGCAATTAAAGCAATAAGCATGTGTTGGTCAATTGGTAATTCATCTTCTTTATCATTAAACTTTTTGAAATTCTCGCAGAACCAATGGGGAAATGCAGTATTTATAATCTTTAATGTTTCTCCATATTTCCTTCTACTTAAAGCCGCTCCTCCACAACCAGAATCGTTAGAAATAACAATTGCAAATCTTTCATCTTGTGCACCTACCCATAAAGCGGCCTTACCAAGCCGTAAGTGTCCGAGAACAGTAACTTTTTGGGAATCTATTTCACCATCTTTCTCAAAATAATCCATAATTCTACTTAATATTTATAACAATCAGGAAAATCAGGAATAATGTCATCATAATTACAGGTAGCAAATCCATATCCCTTCATAATAATAAGTTGAATAGAATATCGTGAGGACTTTTCTCCCCTATTTTCTTCTTTTGGTATAATTTTTATTCTTTCTTTAACATTCCATATTGGAT
>JAOAEP010000065.1 GCA_026416755.1 bacterium
AAAAAACTAAAAAAAGTTGTAAAATAATATGTCAAAAAGGAGAGATATGGAAAAATTTGTTATAGAAGGAGGATATAAATTAGAAGGAGAAATAGAAATATCTGGTTCCAAAAATGCTTCTCTTCCAATAATTGCTGCAAGCATAATGAGTGAAGAAAAAACTATTTTGAAGCATGTTCCAAACTTGACAACTTTTCCGACAATGATAAAAATTTTAAATTATATGGGTGTTAAAACAAAATTTGAAGACAATACCCTTGAAATCGACCCATCAGGAATTTATCAGTTTACCGCTCCTTATGAATTTGTCAGCACAATGAGAGGCTCTATTTGTCTTTTAGGGCCATTACTTGCAAAATATGGAAAAGCAAGATTTTCAATGCCAGGAGGGTGTGTAATTGGCCCACGACCTATTGACTTACATATAAAAGGGCTTAAAAAACTTGGTGTTTTGATAGAAAATGAAGAAGGATATATTATAGGTAAAGTAGATAAACTTAAAGGTAACAATATATTTATAGGAGGAAGTTTTGGCTCCAGTGTGCTTGCTACAGCAAATGTTCTATGTGCAGCGGTTTTAGCAGAAGGAGAAACAATAATTGAGTATGCCGCTTGTGAACCAGAAATAGTTGACCTTGCAAACTTCTTGAAAAAAATGGGTGCTAAAATTTATGGTGAGGGTTCTCACTTAATAAGAGTGGAAGGTGTAAAAAAACTCAAAGGAGTTGAATATACAATTATTCCCGATAGAATAGAAGGAGGGACATATATCCTTGCAGGATATATTACGAGAAGTAGAATAAAAGTAAATAATATAATTCCAAGTCATCTTTTTGCTCTCTTTGACAAACTTGAAGAAGCAGGACTTGATATAAAATATGGTGAAAATTATTTTGAAACAATACCAAAAGAAACATGGAAAGCAGTTGAAGTTACAACCTTACCCTTCCCTGGTTTCCCAACTGATTTACAGGCACAAATGATGAGTTTTCTCACACTTTCAGATGGGATAAGTTTAATTACAGAAAAAGTATTTCCGGAAAGATTTATTCACGTAGGAGAATTAAACCGTTTGGGAGCAGATATTACACTTGATGGTTCAAAAGCAATAATTAAAGGTGTAAAATCATTAAAAGGAGCAAAAGTTATGGCTTCTGATTTAAGAGCAAGTGCAGCTTTGGTTCTTGCTGGACTTACGGCAGAAGGTATAACTGAAATTTCAAGAATATACCATCTTGATAGAGGATATGAAAAATTTGAGAAAAAACTTAGTTCTATTGGTGCTAAAATAAAGAGAATTAAGGAGGAGAGTTAAATGGAAAAAATTAATTTAGTTATATGTGGAGCATGTGGGAAAATGGGAAATATAATTACCGAACTTGCTCTAAAAGATAGTGATTTTTTTGTAAAAGGGGGGGTTGAAAGAAAAGGACATCCTTTAATTGGAAAAGAGGCAAAACCAGGAGTGAAAATATTTGAAAATCTTGAAGATATTGTTGAAAAAAATGATGTTGTGATTGATTTTTCAATGCCAGAAGCCACGATGGAGTTTCTTAAAGTAGTAGAAAGTAAAAAATGTAAATTTGTTATAGGAACGACAGGATTTAGTAAAGAACAAATTACAAAAATTAAAGAAATATCAAATAATATTCCAGTTTTTATATCACCTAATATGAGTTTAGGAGTTAATTTTTTCTTCGAAATAATTAAGTATGCTACAAAATTACTAAAAAATTATGAAATAGAAATTGTAGAAGTGCATCATCACTTTAAAAAAGATTCTCCAAGTGGAACTGCAAAAAAAATTGTTGAATTAATAAGTAAAGAAAGAAATATAGATGTTGAAAAGGTGGTCCGATATGGAAGGATAGGTTTTTTGGAAGAGAGAAAAAAAGAAGAAATTGGTATTCATTCATTAAGAATAGGTGATATTGTTGGTGAACATTCTGTCTTTTTTGGTGGGATAGGAGAAATTATTGAACTTACTCATAGATGTTATAATAGGGAAGCCTTTGCCTCTGGAGCATTGAAAGTAGCTAAATATATTTGTAAAAAGGAAAAAGGACTTTATGGAATGGAAGATTATATTAAAGAGGAGGTTATAAATGTTTGAAATAAGCGAAAGATTAAAAAAAATACCCCCTTATCTATTTGTGGAGATTGACAGAAAGAAAAAAGAAATGATTTTAAAAGGGGAAGATGTTATTGATTTTGGTGTTGGAGATCCTGATATGCCCACACCAGAAAATATAATAGAGGCAATGAAAAAAGCTGTTGAAAATCCCCAATTCCACAGATATCCTTTTGGAAAAGGAACTAAAGAGTTTAGAAAAGCAATTTCTTCATTTTATAAAAAAAATTATGATGTTGATATTGATTATGAAAATGAGATATGTGTTTTAATTGGTTCAAAAGAAGGAATTGCTCATTTTCCTTTATGTTTTATAAATCCAGGAGATATTTCTCTTGTCCCAGAACCTGGATATCCAGTGTATAATATAGGAACTTTAATTGCAGGAGGAGAAACTTATTTTTTACCATTGAAAGAAGAAAATAATTTTTTACCTGATTTAGGGAAAATACCTAATGAAATAGTGAGAAAAGCAAAGATATTATATTTAAATTATCCTAATAACCCAACAGGAACTTTTGCTCCTTATGAGTTTTTGAAAGAAGTAGTCCAATTTTGTATAAAAAATAAGATTATTCTTGTTTATGATGCTGCCTATTCAGAAATATATTTTGAAAAAAGGCCTATTAATATTTTTTCAATAGAAGGAGCCAAAAAAGTAACAATAGAGTTTAATTCATTATCTAAAACATATAATATGACAGGATGGAGAGTTGGTTGGGCATGTGGAAATTCTTCTCTTATTTCTGCTCTTGCAAAAATTAAAGAAAATATTGACTCTGGAACATTTGAAGCAATACAATTTGCAGGAATAGAAGCATTAACTGGGCCTCAAACATCTGTAATAAAAATAAGAGAAATTTACAAAAAAAGGAGAGATATTTTTGCAGAAGGACTTAAGGAACTAGGAATTGATTTTAATTTACCTTTAGGAACATTCTATTTTTGGATTAAGATTAATGGGAGTTCTGTTAAATTTGTTGATTTTTTGCTGGAAAATGGTAAAATAGTAGCAACACCTGGAATTGGGTTTGGTCCTTCAGGCGAAGGATTTGTTCGCTTCTCATTGACAATAAATGAAGAAAAAATAATTGAAGCAATTAAAAGAATAAAAAGAATATGGGTAAGATAAATATAATATTTGATAAAGAAGACGAAATTGAAAGATTTGAAGAAGGTAAAAAAATGTTAGAAGAGTTGAAAATTCAATATGAAATAAAAATTATTTCAGGTATGGATACTCTTGATGCACTAGAAAGTTTTATACAATATGCAGAAGAAGAAGAGGTTGATGTTATTATCGTTTGTAGTAGCATCTCAACTCATCTGCCCGGAATTATTGCTTCCAAAACTTTAATCCCAGTAATAGGGGTTCCATTACCAGAAAATAATATAAAAAGTGAAGATATTTTATTTTCTGTAGTTCAAATGCCTGAAGGAGTTCCAGTTGCATGTATGTCTTTAGGGAAAACTGGTATTAAAAATGCAATATTATTTGCTGGAATGATTATTTCAAAAAAAGAAAAAGATTTAAAAGACAGATTAAAAAAAATTAAAGAAAAATATATTTAAAAAAGGAGGGTAAGATGATTTATGCAAGATATAAAGATGGATTAGAAGTAAGTGAAGAAATATTTAAAATTCTTGCAAAATTTGCACCTGATGGGGTTATGGATGTTTTTGCATCTGACCAGCACAGTTCTTATATTAAACTTACAAATTCTTTTTTAAAACAAATAGGAGCATCAAGAGAAGCAAATGATGAGGACGTAAAAGAAGTTTGTAAAAGATTTGCAAGACATCTAAGAGGAGAAGTAACTGCTGCTTTATTCAATCATCTTGCTATTTTAACCTCAGGATTCAAAGAAGCCCTTGGTCCTGATATACTTTTAATTGGAAGATTGGAACATACAAAACCAATTGAATTAGATGGTGGACTTGGAAAAGTTGCCCGACTTGCTATAGAACCAGAAGAATTAGTTGACAAAGTGGATGCATTTAAAACACTGGTTTACTTGAATCCAGAACATAAGGAAAGTTGGGAAAAAAATAAAGAATGGCTTGCAGGTGTTTTTGAAAAATGTAAACAACTTGGAAAACCACTTTATAATGAAACATTACTTGCTGATTTACCAGGAGAAACAAAACTTCAAAAAGCAAAAAAACTACCTGATGCATTGATTAAAATGGCGGAGGATTTTTCTCCATTTGGACATTTTTATAAAACACAAGTTCCTGTTTTGTGGGTTGAAGAAGATGGAAAAGTACTTCAGGTATGTTCACCACAAGTTGTAAGAGATGTTGCCAAAGAAATGGAAAGAATATCTCCAAGACCAATGCTTCTTTTAAGTGCGGCTGTGGATTTTGAACAATATGCAATTCAATATGGTGCTGTATGCGATCTTGTTTCTGGACCAATGTGTGGAAGAGCATATTTTAAAGAGGCATTTACTGACCCTGAAACAAAAGATTGGGACACACTTGAAAAATCATTCGTTAAAATTGCAATTCCAAGAATAAGACAGATAAGAACCATTACAAAAATTATGTCAAAACCATGGTGGTATAAATTTGAATGGATAAGTGATGAAGCAAAAGCATTAATAAAAGAAGCAAGAGAAATAAAACCCGGTTTGAAAGCAGATTTTGGATATTAAAATGAAAAACATTGGAATTATAACTAGCGGTGGGGATGCTCCTGGAATGAATGCTATTATAAGAAGTGTAGTCAGAACAGCAATATTTTATAACTTGAAGGTCATAGGAATTTATGAGGGATTTAAAGGTTTATACGAAAAAAAATTTGTAGAATTGGACTCAAGAAGTGTAAGTGGAATTATTAACAAAGGAGGAACAATTTTAAAAACAAAGAGGTTTTATGAATTTAAAAAAAAAGAAATCCGGGAGAAATGTTATGAAAATTTGAAAGAAATAGGGATTGAAGGACTTGTTGTAATTGGTGGTGATGGTTCTGCAAAGGCATCTTATTTACTCCATTCAGAATTTAATTTTCCCATAGTACATATTCCTGCATCAATTGATAATGATATATATGGAACTGATTATACGGTTGGTTTTGATACAGCAGTTAATACTGCAATAGATGCTATTGATAAAATTAGAGACACAGCAACAAGCCATGAAAGAACTTTTATAATTGAAGTTATGGGGAGAAATAGTGGAAATTTGGCATTAGAGATTGGCCTGGTGTGTGGAGCAGAAATTGTTATAATACCTGAAAAAAAGATAGATATAGATAGTATAGTTGAAGAAATAAAAGAAGAGGCAGTAAGAGGAAAAAAAAGTTGTTTAATAATCCTTGCTGAAGGTGCGGGAAAAGCAGAAGAGTTATCAAAAAAGTTAAATGAAAAATTACCAGATAGAGAAATAAGATATACTGTTTTAGGTTATATTCAAAGAGGAGGAAGTCCAACATATTTAACAAGGAAATTAGCAACAATATTTGGTAATAAAAGTGTAGAACTTTTAATTAAAAAGATGTATGGATATATGGTAGGAATAAAAGGAGAAGAAGTAGTATATATTCCTCTTGCAGAAGTTGTAAATAATTCCAAATTACCAAATTTTGAATACTTTGAATACATTAAAAAAATGGCAATTTAATGGTATTATATATAATAATGGCCTGGTAGCCAAGCGGGAAGGCAGCGGTCTGCAAAACCGCTATTCGCCGGTTCAAATCCGGCCCAGGCCTTTTCAAACTTCTATAAAATCCCAATGATAGGGAGGGTTTATAGGTTTTATAAATTCATCAAAAGGAATCTTTTCCTTTTTCAAACTTTCTATCCAATTGTTAAAGTTGAAAAATTCTTTCCAATTTTCAAATAAATTACCACTTTTCCAAACATTATAAATAACTCTACCAAGTTCCATATTCCCTCTGCCTAACATACATTCTATATAACTTGATTCATAAGGATGGAATTTTATTTTTATATATTTGTTTTTTTTGAGTTTATTTGTTATATAAACCTTTTTATTTTCGTATTCATCTTGGGTTATTAATCTTTCGCCTTGATAAAAAGTATGTGGCTTAGGAACAAATGTATTAAAAGATGTATTTATGTAAATTATTTTTGAAATTTCATTTAAAAGTTCTACCACTTCTTCTATATCACTTTGAGTTTCATCAGGTAGTCCTACCATAAAATATAATTTCATATGTCTGTAACCATTTTCTTTTGCCTGAATAGCAAGATTCAACAATTTTTCATTAGTTATATTTTTACCAATTTTCATTCTTAACCTTTCACTTGATTCAGGTGCAAAAGTTAAATTTGTTTTTTTTATTTCTTTTATTTTTAAAGCAAGTTGAAAAGAAAAGGTATCTATTCTTAAGGAAGGGAAAGAAATTGATACATTCTTATTCTTAAACTCATCAACCAGATTTACAATTATTTTTTCTATTTGAGGATGGTCTCCTGCCGAAAAAGATAATAAAGAAATTTCTTCATATCCAGTATTTTTATAGGTTTCTCTTGCAATTCTTAAAATTTCTTTATAATCTCTAATTCTAACAGGTTTCCAACAACTTCCTGCTTGACAAAATTTACAGTTATTATTGCACCCTCTCATTATTTCAATAGAAATTCTATCGTGAATAATTTTAGTCAAGGGAACAATATATTTAATAGGAAAAAAGGTTGTATTTAAATCTCTAATTAATGCTTTTTTTATTTTTTTTATTCCTAAAGCAGGGACAAAAACTGAATCAATTTTGTTTAAATTTTCAAGAATTTTCTTTCTTTGTTTTTTATTTTCTTTTATTACATCTATTATTTTATGTATATCTTCCTCTCCTTCTCCAACAAAAAAAGCATCAACAAAATGTGAAATAGGTAATGGATTAAAAGAAGTGCTTCCTCCAACAATTATAATAGGATGTTCGTCTTTTCTTTCATAAGAAAAAATTGGGATATTTGATAAAGAAAGAATTTCAATTAAATTAGTATAATTAAGTTCAGAAGATAAACTAATTCCTATCATATCAAATAGAAAAAGAGGTGTTTTCGTCTCAAGAGTAAAAAGTGGAATTTTTTCTCTTTTCATTTTATCTATCATATCAACCCATGGCATAAAAAATCTTTCACAATAACAATCCTCTCTTTCATTTAGTATTCCATATAATATTCTAATTCCAAGAGAAGACATCCCAATTTCATAAATATCAGGATAACCAATAGCAACTTTCACATCAAAATGTTTTTTAATATATACGTTTATTTCATTGCCCAAATATCTTGCAGGATTTTGCACAAAAGGAAGTAATTTTTCAATTTTATGCATCATTTTAAATTGTATATTTCTCAATACTTGATAAAACTATAACAGAAAAAACAGAAACTATAAGAGAAGAACCACCATAACTTATAAAAGGTAATGGTATTCCTACTATAGGAAAAATACCAAGCGTCATTCCAAGATTTATAAGGAAATGACTTGCAAACATAACAAAAATTCCTGTTGCAACAAGTTTTCCGAATGTATCTTTTGTTAAATATATGATCTCAAAAATTTTATTTAGGAAATAATAATAAATTAGTATAAAAATTAATACACCTAAAAAACCAAATTCTTCAGCAAGAACACAGAAAATAAAATCAGTATGATATTCAGGAAGAAAAGCAAGTTTTGTCTGTGTTCCTTTCATAAAACCTTTTCCAAAAAAACCACCAGAGCCAATTGTAATTTTTGATTGAAGTAAATTATAACCCCTGCCTAAAGGGTCTTTCATAGGATTTATAAAAGTTAAAATTCTTTCTTTTTGATAATCTTTCATCATATTCCATATCAAGGGAGAAGAAAAAATTGCCACTAAAAATAGTCCAATTAATTGCTTTCTTGTTATCCCTGCAATATAACTTATCCCAAGAAAAATGAGGATAAAAATAAATGCAGTACCAAGATTTGGTTGTTCAAGTACAAGAAAAAAAGGGATCCCGACAATAAGAAAACTTGTGAATAAAACTGGAAATCTTCTAATATCTCTTTTTGAAAGATAGGAAGACAAAGTTAAAATAACAACTAATTTGGCAAATTCAGATGGTTGAAAATAAAACCATCCAAAACCAATCCATCTTGATGTTTTCCCCTCTCCTTTTATTAAGACAATTGTAAGGAAAATAAGTATAATTACATAAAATAAATATGTTAATTTTTCTAAATTTCTAAAGTCACTATTTCTAAAGAAACGTACAAATATGCTCGCTAATAAAATCCATAAAATTTGTTTAATAAAAAAACCTTCTCTTATAATTACACCTTTAGATGCACTAAAAAGTAGAAATATACCTATAAATATGAGAATATAACTTAAAAAAATTATATTCCTTTCAATTATCTTATTCCTCAAGTATTTCACTATCTGTCTCATTTTCTTCCTCAATTTTTTCAGGTAAAAATATCCTTTTTAAAATTCTTCCAGCTATCTCAGCCGCCTGCGGAGATGAACCATAATCAAGAAACACAACAATAGCAATTTTAGGATTATCATAGGGGGCATAACAGGCAAAAGCACCATGAGTTGGAAGACCGGCTTCGGTAGCAGCCCTTTGAGCTGTTCCTGTTTTTCCTGCTATTTCAAGTCCAACAATTTTAGCTCTAGTTCCTGTCCCAAATTCAACCACATTTTTTAGTCCTTTTCTTAATATATCAAGCACTTCTGAATCAATATACAATGTTTTTTTCAAAAATGGAGAAAATTCTTTTAATGTTTCTCCTTTCGAAGTAACTATTTTTTTAACTATAAAAGGTTGCCAAATATTCCCACCATTAGCAATAGTAGAAATAAGTGTAACTAATTGAATTGGAGTTGTCGTTATTGGTCCTTGACCTATTGAAAGATTTAAAGGGTCTGTCTCTTTAGGAGAGGGTAAATATCCTTTTGCTTCTCCCGGCAAATCAATTCCTGTAGGTTTCCCAAGTTCAAATTTTTTTGCATATTCTATTAATTGAGATACTCCTACTTTCAGCCCAATCGTTCCAAAGAAGATATTACATGAAAAAGGAAGTGCTAAATTTATATCAACCCACCCCTGACCTTCTTCCTTCCAACAGTGGAAAACTCTATCACCAACTTCTATTTCACCTGTACACTCAACCCTATCAAACTCCTTAACAGCACCTGTTTCTAATGCAGCTATTTCTGTAATTATCTTGAAAATTGAGCCTGGTGGATATTGTCCTTTTATAACCCTATTTAAAAATGGCTTTTCAGGATGTTTTCTTTCGTCAAGATAGGGAATTATATTTTCTGGGTCAAATGCTGGATTATTCACAAGAGCAAGAACTTCACCATTTCTTGGGTCCATAATTACAACACACCCTTTTCTTGATCCTAATTCTTCAAATGCAATTTCCTGTATTGTTATATCTATTGTAAGTTTTATATCATTTCCAGGAACCCCTTCATTTCTTCCAATTACCTTTCTTTGATGACCAAGAGCATCTACTTCTACCTGAATACCTCCTGGAATACCTTTTAAATATTCATCACATTGCTTCTCTATTCCATCTTGTCCAATCATGTCTCCCATTTCATATCCTTTATTTTTTAATAATTCAAGTTGCTTTTGATTAATTTCACCAAGGTAACCAAGCAAATGAGATGTTTTAAATCCAAAAGGATAATATCTTTTTATTCCTTCTTGGACAAAAATTCCTGGTAAATTATAAGAATTTTCCTCAATAAGAGAAACTTCTTTTGTTGTTAAATTCCTTTTAAGAATAACTCTATCAAAAGGGTTTAAATAACTTTTATTTAATTTTCTTCTTAAATAAGATACATCAAGATTTGTAATTTGGACCAGTATTTCAATTTCCTTTTCAATATTCTTTATGTCAAAAGGGACAAATACAAGATTAGTTGAAGGAACATCTTTAGCAAGTATTCGTCCATTTCTATCATAAATAATTCCTCTTGGAATTCCAGTTTTAATAGTTCTTATACAATTTTCCTTTGAACGATTATAATAATAAGGATATCTAATAATTTGAAGGTAAAAACATCTTCCTAAAATTACATATATAAAGATAGTGATAAATTTCCTTAAGAATATCTCCCTATCCATTTTTTTCTGTTTTGATTCATCAGAGTTTCAATTATAACTGAAGAAATAAAATTGTACATAGAAAACAAAACGGAATATTTTAGTATTATTTTGCCTTCCCAAAAACTTTCATTAACTTTACCAAATGCAATTAAAACAAAATATAAAAAACTAAAAATAAAAATTAAGGTGCCTTTACTTTTTATTGATTTTACCACAAAAAATGATGAAAAATAAACAATTAATAAAAATCTTATAGAAGTAATGCCTAAAATTTCATTTGTTAATAAGTCATTAAACAAACCTAATATAAAACATAAAAATAATGCAACCTCTGTTTCCTTCCTAAAAGAAAGCAATAAAAGATAGATGAGATAAAAAGATGGAATTATTTTAAACTTAAAGACACTAATAAAAAAATATTGAAAAATTGAAATAACTAAAATCTCTTCCAATATTATGAAAAATTTTTTACTTAACAATTATAACCTCCTTAAAATTATCTGTAAGCATATATGGCTTAATATAAATTTTTAGAAAGAGAGAGTTTGGAATTTTTATTATTTTAATAACTTTTCCAATTTTTAATCCTGAATAATAATATTCACTGAAGCCAGAAGTAAAAATTTCATCTCCTATTTTTACTTTGCTATCATAAGGAATATATTTCAACAACAAAAAAGGGCCATATCCACCTTCTACTATCCCTATTTCTTTAGTTGAAGCAACAATTACACTTATTTTAGTTTTCTTATGAAATAACGAAATAATTTTTGAATATGAGTCATAAACTTTTTCTATTTTTCCTATCAAAAAAATATTTTTAGTAACAACAATATCATTATCTGATAACCCATCTTTCTTCCCTTTATCTATAAAAATTTCTGCTGGGAAAATAGGTGGATTTAAACCAGCAATTTCTGCAACTTTAAAATTTGTAAGTATTCTTTTTTCTTTTAGATTTAAAATTTCACGCAATCTTTTATTTTCATTGATAATCTCTTCATAATTTATAACATTTTTAGTATCGGGATTAAAAGACGATATATAGGAAGAACTATTCAAAGAATTTTTTTTGATGTAATATGACAAAATTAAGAAAAATAAAAAAATTAACTCTTTTCTAAGACGCCAGAGCATTTTTTATTCCTGAGGAATTTGTCTAAAATACCTTTCTTCTTCAAGCATTTTTCCTGTACCTCTTACTACTGCAGTTAAGGGCTCATCTGCTATATAAACAGGAAGTTTAGTCTCTTGGGAAATTAATTTATCTATTCCTCTTAAAAGTGCTCCTCCTCCTGCTATTACAAGACCCCTTTCTATTAGATCACTTGCAAGTTCTGGCGGTGTTTCTTCAAGTATATCTCTGACTGCATTTACAATAGTATTTAATGTATCAGAAAGTGCCTCTCTTATTTCTCCAGAATTAACTTTAACAACTTTTGGTAATCCTTCAACTAAACTTCTTCCATGGACATCCATTGACATTTCTTCTTCCAATGGATATGCAGAACCAATTTTAATTTTTATTTCTTCAGCAGTTCTTTCTCCAATAAGAAGATTATATTTTTTCTTTAAATATTCTATAATTGCTTCATCCATCTCATTTCCTGCCACTCTTAAACTTTTTGTTAAAACAATTCCTCCTAAAGAGATAACAGCCATTTCAGTTGTTCCACCACCTATGTCAAGGATAAAACTTCCACATGGTTCTTCAACAGGAAGACCAACTCCAATTGCAGCAGCCATTGGTTCATCTACTAAAAAAGCTAACCTTGCTCCTGCTTTAAGCGCAGTTTCTTTTACCGCTCTTCTTTCAACACTAGTTATACCAGAAGGGACAGAAATGACAATCCTGGGAGGAATAACAAATTTATGTTTTTTTGATTTTACTTTTAAAATAAAATACCTCAACATCTCTTCACATGCTTCAAAATCTGCAATCACCCCGTCTTTCATTGGTTTCATAGCAATTATATTTGAGGGTGTTTTCCCTAACATTTTTTTTGCCTCATCTCCAACTGCAACTACCTGTTTTGTATTTGTATTTATAGCAACTATAGATGGCTCCATTAAAACAACCCCTTTCCCTTTTACATAAACACAAGTATTTGCAGTTCCAAGGTCTATTCCTAGATCACTTGAAAATAAATTTAAAAACCTTATCATTTTTCTCCTTTCTTTATTTCTCTATAATTTTATATACGATATCACCTTCTCTTACATGCTCATTTACTTTTACACCTATTTCATCTCCAGGTGATGCGATGTCTATATCTTGATGTTCCTTTTGTATTGAATTAACAATTTGAATAAAATCAGTTGTATGTCCTTTTATATGAATTTCATCGCCTTTTTTCAAATGGTCTCTTTCTATTTTTATCGCTGCTACTCCAATTTTAGTATAATAATGCGTAACTTTACCAATTTCTATTTCTTTCATTTTAAATCACCTCCTTTATTTTATTAATTGAATTTAAGAAAACTTCAACTATCTGCTCATCAAATTGTAATCCAGCATTTTTTTTCAATTCTTCAAATGCCTCATTTAAAATTAGTCTCTTTCTATATGGTCTGTCAGAAGTCATGGCACTAAAAGCATCCGCAACTGCAATTATTTTAGCATATAATGGGATATCCTTTCCTTTTAATCCAAATGGATATCCAGAACCATCTATTTTCTCATGATGGTATAAACATGCCTCTTTAATTTCTTTTGGTAAATTCAATGGACTTAAAATTTCAACTGTAATAATTGGATGTTGTTTTATAATATCAAATTCATTCTTATTTAACTTTGTGGGTTTCAAAAGAATATCATCTTTAATTCCAAGTTTCCCTAAATCATGAAGAAAAGAAGAATCACGTAAAATCTCAATTTCTTCCGTTGTTAAACCAAGATTGTTACCTATTAAAACTGAATACTTTGCTACTTCTTCTGAATGTCCTTTTGTATACTTATCCTTTGCTTCTAATGACTTAACTAATGAGGCAATAGTGTTGATATATGATTCTTGAATCTTATCTAAAAGTAGAGCATTTTCTAAACCAATACTAATTTGAATAGCCAAAGAAGTAAAAAATTTAATCTCTTCTTCTTTTATTTTTCTATCTTGTTTAAAACTCAAACTAATTAATCCCAGACTTTTTTCTTTTCCTTTTAAAAAAATCATAATTTCATTTAAGCCAGATGTCTCATCTAAAAAAACAATATTTCCTTTTTCAAAATAAGGGAATATTTCTTTTTCTGGATAAAAAAGAGTAAGTTTTTGCAATTTTTTTATTTTGCTTTTTTTCAATAAAAATCTCTTACTTTCTTGTTCATACAAATAAATCCCTATTTTCTCTGGAGAATATAAATTCTCTAAAATTGAAACTATTCTATCAAACAATGTTTCTGGCTCAGAGAGAGTAATAATACTTTTATTTAGTTCTAATATAGATTCTATCATTCTCAATTTTGAAACTTCTTTTTCAAGTTTTAAAGTTTTTAAAACATTATCAATAGAAATAAGAAATTTTTCAATTTCAAAGGGTTTTTCTATAAAATCTTCTGCCCCCATTTTAATTGCTCTTACAATGTTTTCTGTTGTCCCAAATCCAGTTAAAACAATTACTGGTAAAGAACTATTGATTTTTTTTATTTCTTCAAGAACATTAAAACCGTCCATATCCGGTAGTTGCAAATCAAGAATAACTAAACTATATAAATTCTCTTTTACTTTACTTATACCCTCAATTCCATTAAAAACATATTCAATTTCAAAATTTCTTAAGGTTAAAATATCTTTTAATAATTTTACAATTTCTTCACTATCTTCTATTATAAGGATTCTATCTTTCATATTTTTTAACTCCATATTTATTCATTTTGTATCTTAAAATCCTTCTCGAAATTTTTAATATTTCGGCTGCTTTTGTTTGATTCCAATTAGAATTTTCAAGGGCTTTAATTATTAAATTTTTTTCAAGTTTTTCCACTTCTTCTTTAAAACTCCCAGAAATTTCAATATCTGAACTATTTTTTTCTCTTACTTTTTTTAATTCATAGGGTAAATCATCTATTTCTATTATTTCTTTCTCACTACATAAAACAAAAATTCTTTCTATTATATTTTTCAACTCTCTCACATTACCTGGCCAATCATATTTAAGAAATATTTTTTTTACTTCATCATTAAACTTTTTTATTTTACCATGAAATTTATGTTTATAAAAATTTATGTAATATTCCATTAGAGGAATAATGTCTTCTTTTCTTTCTTTTAAAGGAGGAATTTTAATAGGAATAACACTCAACCTATAAAAAAGGTCCTCTCTAAAATTTCCTTTTTTTATTTCTTCTTCTAATATCTTTGATGTGGCAGAGATAATTCTAACATTACTTTCAAAAACTTCATTACTTCCAAGAGGTGAAAACTTTTTTTCTTCAAGGAATCTTAATAGTTTAACCTGAACACTTAAAGGAATTTCTCCAACTTCATCAAAAAATAAAGTTCCATTTCCAGCAATTTCAATTTTCCCCTTTTTATTTTTATAAGCGTTTGTAAAGGCTCCTTTTTCATACCCAAAAATTTCACTTTCAAATAATGTTTCAGGTATTGCAGAACAATGAATAGGTACAAAAGGTTGATTTCTTCTTTGACTTTTTTCATGTATATATCTGGCAATTAATTCTTTCCCAACTCCTGTTGGACCTGTTATCAAAACTGGGCTATCAGTCAATGCACTTTTTTCTGCCAACTCAATTACTTCTTTCATTAATGGGCTTTTAAATATTGGTTTATCTAATGGATACTCTGTTTTAATTTCATCCTTTAACAATTCTATATGTGAAACTAACTCTCTTGTATGAAAAACTTTTTCAATTATTAGAATTAACTCTTCAATATCAAATGGTTTTGTAATATAATCAATCGCTCCAATTTTTATCGCTTCCACAGCAGTTTTAACTTGTGAAACAGCAGTAAGCATTATAACAGGTAAATCTTTATACTTTACCTTTATTTCTTTTAAAAGTTCAATTCCATCAATATCTGGCAAAATAATGTCAAGAATTACCAAATCCACATTTTCTTTTTCAATGACTTCAAGTCCTTCCTTCCCTGAACTGCATAAGATTACTTTATATTTATCCTTCAAAGCAAACTTAAGTGATTCCCTTACTCCTTTTTCATCATCAATAACAAGAATTTTATTCATTTTTTAATGGTAAAGTAATTATAAAATTTTTACCTTGAGGGGAAATTTCAATTTTTAATTCTCCATGATGTTTTTCTATTATTTTTCTTGCGATTAACATCTTAATTGACAATTTTGGTTCAAGTTTGGGATTAAATGGTATAAAAATTTCATCTTCGTCCATTATTTTTATTTTTTCTCCTTTTTCACTAAAAATGATTTTAAGTAAATTTTCTGTTTTAATTACTTCCATAAAAATCTTATTTTTTTCATTATCCTCTTTTATAAACTCAAAAATATTAGAAAATGCTTCTTTCAATTTTAAAATATCGCCTTTAATTACTAAATCTAAATTGTAAAGATTTCTTTTTTCAATATCTTTTTCTGACACAAATTCATCAAGAAATTTATTAAAATCAATCTCTTCTCCTTTTATTTCTATATCTTCACCAATATTATTTATCATATTCACTATTTCATTTATCCTTTTAACTTCTTCTATTACAATTCCTGAAAACTTCTCCCTAAATTCTTTATCATCATACATATTAGGTAACATTTGAGCAAATGTATTTATAGCAACAAGTGGATTTTTCAATTCATGTGATAATCTTGAAGATATTAAAGACCAATATTTATTTCTCTCCATCTCTTTTTCTTTTTTTTCCAATTCTTTAATTTTGGTAATATCCTGAAATACACACATTGCACCAATTATGTTTCCAGAGTCATCTTTTATAATATTTGTACTTAAACCAAGAATTATTTTCCCAGGTATATAGTTAATTTCAATTCTATAAACTTTTTCTCCGTACATTAATGCTTTTCTAACAATATCTGCTATTTGGGAACCTACTTTTTCTATTTTTTTACCTTTAACTTCATTAAATACTACTTTCAGAATTTTTTCTCCATAGTTATTTAATAAGTTGATTTTGCCATCTTTTTCTACACCTATAATTCCTAAAGGAAGGTTTTCCAATAAAAATTCTTGATACTTCTTTTGATAAGCAATCTCTGAATAAAGGAAAAAATTATCAAAAACAATAGAAATATAATCACAAAATAAAGTGAGAGTAAATATATCATCATTTGTTATCTCTTCATTTACACTTTTTTCACCTATTGTTAAAAAACCAATAAGTTTTCCATTAAAAGTTTTCAAAGGAATTATCAAAGTCGCATTTAATAATCTTAAAAAACTTTTTAATTCCCAATTAAGAGAAATATTTCTAATATCTATTATTTTATTTTCACTTAAAAACCATTTAATTACAAAAGAATTAGAATTCAATTCCAGTGTTTTACATATATTTTCATCAATACCAAGAGAAGCATAAATTTTGAAAATTCCCTCTTCCTTCAAAAAAATTGTCAATGAATTAAATTGGAAAAAGTATCTTAAAATTTTGAGGATTTCATAGCAAATTTTTTTAATTTCCAAGAAATTTTCTGCTATACATTTAAAAATTGTTTGAAAAAAATAATTTTTAAACTCATTTTCTTTTACTATATTTTTATCAAATACTTTTGCTTGGCTCTTATAAGAATCTTTATTTAAACTTAAATTTATCCATTTTTCAGCTTTTTTTAAAACATGAAAAATCTTTTCAACTAAAAATGGTTTTTCAATAATATCAAAGATTTCCCTTTCTAATATATCTCTCACTATTTTATCATAGTTTGAAATCAAAAGTACAATAAGAATTTCAGGTTTTTCAATATTTATTTTTTCTATTAATTCTATTGGATTAATTTCGCTCAAATATGTGTCAATAAAGATCAAAAATGGCTCATTTTTATTGATTTTTTCTATAACTTCTATTGATTTTATCTCCTCTACATAATATTCTTTGAGTATAATTTTTAAAGTATGAATTATGCTTTTGTCTTCACTCACTATCCCAATATATTTCATTTAAAAGATCCTTTTTGGTAATTCCACATAAACTTTTGTTCCCATTTTTTCTTTACTTTCAATTCTTATTTTACCCTTATGGTCTTCTATAATTCTCAAAACTATTGATAAACCCAATCCTGTTCCTTTTTCTTTTGTTGTAAAAAACGGATCAAAAATTTTATCCATTATCTCTTCTTTAATTCCGTATCCATTATCTGCTATCAAAATTTCCACAAAATCTTCTTTTTCATTAATTTCTATTTCAACCAAACCATTATTGTGATTTACTGCTTCAAAACTATTTAAAATTATGTTAAGAAAAACTTGTTTCAATCTTTCCTTATCACCTTTAATTATAACATCTTTTTCAGGAAATTTTTTTATTATAGAAACTTGTTTATTTTTAAATTGGTAATTCATAAGAGATATTGTAGAATTAATGACATCAAAAAGATTAACTTCTTCAATTTTAGGTATCTGTGGTCTGGAAAATATGAGGACTTGTTCAATAAGATTATTTATTCTTGATACTTCATCTTTAAGAACATTTGAATATATTTCTCTAAATTCAGGGTCATCATATTTAAGTGGGAAAAGTTCTGCAAATGTCTTTATTGCTACTAACGGATTTTTAATTTCATGTGCAAGTCCTGCTGCCATTACACCAAGAGAAGCAAGTTTTTCAGTTCTCTTTATTTCATCTTCAAGTTGTTTTATTTTTGTCATATCTGTAAAGATAACTTGCACTCCCAGAAATTCGCTTTTTTCATCAAAAAAGGAAGTTGTAATTACATTAAAAATTTTATCTTTAAAATTTAACTCCATTATTTTTATATCCTTACTAATATTTTCATAGAATTCTCTTACTTGTGAAGAGATTTTATCGGGAAGGATCTTTGAAAAATGCTTCTTTAAAAGTTCTTCTTTTTTACCAAGAATACTTTCAATTGTAGTATTTAAAAGAGACACTTTCCCCTCTTTATCAAAACTTATAACTCCAATAGGTGCATTATCAAGCAAATTTTTTATATAACTATTGATTTCCGAAATTTGATGGTATAGTTTAATGTTCTCAATCGATAGACCAACCATATATCCAAGATTTATTAATAATAGTTGATCTCTATAGGTAAATACTTTTTTATCCTTTTTTTCTTTAAGAAAAATTACTCCTTTCATCTCTCCTTTTTCTTCAATCGCCACAGCAACATCATATCCAAATTTTTCAAACTCT
This sequence comes from bacterium, assembly GCA_026416755.1. Lineage (GTDB taxonomy): Bacteria > Ratteibacteria > UBA8468 > B48-G9 > JAFGKM01 > JAMWDI01. The sequence goes on from JAOAEP010000065.1 coordinate 18,516, forward strand.
AAAACTATTTGTTTTTTTTCTGGATAAATCATTTCAAATCTTTTTTCTTCCTCTTTTATCATTATTTTTGTTTTTTTTAAAACGTCAAAAAACAACGTATTCTTTTTAAAGACAATATCTATATCTTCTGATAAATCTTCTTTTTCAAAAGGAAAATCATTCTTCTCTTTAAATAAAAACAGTAGTTTTTTAGGTATATTTAAAAATTCTGAAAGTACTGTTTGTAGATTATTAAAAATTTCTTTTGGATTTGAAAAAGAAAATAGAATTTCAAACAATCTTTGAGTAAAAAATTCTATATCCAATTTTAATACTCTTATTCTTAAAAATCTTCTTAAATGTTCCTTCAATGGAGAAAAAAGAATTGCAATTAAAAAGCCACTTAAAATTACAGGCCACTCTCTAGGTACAATATTAAAGAAAAAAAATAGAAATTTAAAAGCATGTAAACAAAACAAGTAAATTATAAAAAGCAGTAAGGATAAAAGCAAATAAAGAGAAATTGCTTCGTAAACAAGAATAATATCCATTATTTTATATTTGGCTATACCATATATTATAATACTGGACATTACTACTGAAGCAAATGGCCCTAATC
>JAOAEP010000142.1 GCA_026416755.1 bacterium
AAGAAAAAAGTTTTCTCTCAATAATATTTTGAATATATAATCCCACAAGCGAAACTAAACCACCTATGACTCCATATATTAAAATTTTGGGGATTCCAAAAAAAAGTCCAATTTTAATTCCGTCTTTTCTATTTTCAGTTCCTTTTACAACAAGAGGAAAAAGTAAAAAACAACAATGTATTCCACATAAACTTATACCGATTAATAAACCGGATAGAAAAAATTTAAAAAATGTTATCATTATAAAATTTATATTCTTTTTTTAAAAAAAGTCAAACTTTTTATAAATTTATAGCTTTTGTCAAATACAAAGTTAATATTTTTCTTTTGAATTTATTTTTTGAGAAATCCCGAACTATTGACAAAGAAAAAAAACAAGGTATAATATTTATGTCTCTGGCAACCATGGCGGGAGGGTAACACCAGTTCCCATCCCGAACACGGTCGTTAAGCCTCCCGACGCCGCTGGTACTGCCTCTGAGAGGAGGTGGGAGAGTAGGTGTTGCCAGAGACATTTTGTTTTTTTAAAATGGGGAATTTGGAAAAATTAAATATTCTTTATAAAGATTTGAAGAAAGAAATAGAAAGAAGAATTGAAGAGTTTGAATATTTTAATAAAAAGGATACAGAGATATTTGCTGAATTATGTTTTTGTATCTTGACACCACAATCAAAAGCAAAAACTTGTTGGATAGCAATAAAATCTTTGATGGATAAAAATCTTTTATTATATGGTTCTGAAGAAGAAATTAAAAAAGAACTCAAAAATGTGAGGTTTAAAAATAAAAAGACTAAATATATAATTGAGGCAAGAAAAAAGTTCTTTAAAAACGGAAGATTGGTTATCAAATCAATGATAAAAAAATTTAAAAATAATAAAGATTTGAGAGAATTCCTTGTAAAAAATATAAAAGGCCTTGGCTGGAAAGAAGCAAGTCATTTTTTAAGAAATATAGGTTTAGGAGAAGATATGGCAATTATTGATAGACACATTTTAAAAAATTTAAAAGAATTTAAAATTATCAAAAAGATACCAAAAACAATTACTAAAGGAATTTATCTTAAAATAGAAAAAAAATTTATCTCTTTATCAAAAAGAATTGGTTTATCACCAATAGAACTTGACTTATTATTGTGGGCAAAAGAAACAGGTGAAGTTTTTAAATAAGTTATCTTAAAAATTGTCTGTCAATAAAACTCTCATTAATTTCTATCAAAATGGGTCTTCCATGAGGACAAACAAATGGATTTCTACATTCTATAAGTTTTTTTATAATATATTCTGCTTCTTCTTGTGTTACTCTTTGTCCTGCCATTACTGAAACTCTACATGCTCTTTTTATTATTTCATTTTTATCAAATTTTTTTATATCTTTTTCTTCAAGTATGCTTCTTATTGAAAATTCTATATCTTTTATTAATGAAGGAAATCCATGAATTGCTATTTTATTCTCACTCCACCTAGTTGTAAAAAATCCATATTTTTCAAGAATTTTTTCAGTTTTTTCCCATACAATCATTTCTTCATAGTTTAAATTTATAATTAAAGGAGTTAAAAGTTGTTGTATCTGTAGTTTATTTTCCTCTATTTCATTTAAAAACCTTTCATAATTAATTCTCTCAACAGCCGCATGTTGGTCTATCATTAATAGTCCATTTTCTGTTTCAAACATAAGATATTTATTTTTAAAAACTCCAATAAATCTAATATTTTTTATTTTCTCTTTCAAAGTATTTCCCTTTTCTTCAGGAATTAAAAGTTCCTCTTCTTTTTTTTCAAATAAGTTCGTTTTATCTTTTATAATTTCTTTCCCAAATTCTTTTTCTATTAAATATTTTTTTTCAACTGTTCTTACATTCCCTCTTCTGAAAATCTCTTCAAGTAACTTGACTATTTTCCCCGCTATTTCATTATCATTTTTGATTTTTACTTCTTTTTTTGTTGGATGAACATTCACATCAATATTTTCGGATGGGACATTTAAAAAAATACTAAAGACAGGGAAAAAATCTGAAGAAAAAAAGGACTGATAAAAATTATTTATTGAAGAAGACAAAATATAGTCATAGACAGGTCTTTGATTTACAAAAATGTATTGGCTGTCTTTTTTGGGTCTTTTTAAATTGATGTCTCCTACAATTATTTTCAGTTCAAAATCATCAAAAATTTTTTCTTCATAAATCAAGTTTTTTTCATTTAAATTTAGAACATCACAAAATCTTTTTAAGTGGTTTTCAGAAAAATATAGATTGATAAGTAGTTTATTTTCATTTTTAAAAATAAAATTTATTTGGGGAAAACCAATTGCATATTGTGTAAAAATATTAATTATTTTCTTCAGTTCTGAAATATCCGACTTTAAAAATTTCCTTCTTGCAGGAGTATTAAAAAATAATTCCTTAACTTCAACTATTGTTCCTTTAAGCATTCCGCAATCTTTTATACTTAACTTTTTACCTCCTCTTACATGTATTTCTTTCCCTGTATCAAATTTTTCTGCCCGACTTTTTAGTATTACATCTGAAACCGCACCTATGCTATACAAAGCTTCCCCTCTAAAACCAAGTGTCTTTATATAATAAAGGTCTTCTTTATCTTTTATTTTACTTGTAGAATATCTTTCAAATACTTTTTCAATATCATCCGGCTCTATTCCTTCCCCATCATCATTAACATATATAAGTTTTTTCCCTGCCTTTTCAATGTTTATTTCTATTTTTTTACTTTTGGCATCTATTGAATTTTCAATAAGTTCTTTTAAAACTGAAGCAGGCCCCTCTACAACTTCACCAGCAGAAATTTTACTTATGACATCTTCTGATAAAAAATTAATTTTTCCCATTTAATTTTTCCTTAATTTCTTTCAACTTTAAAAGTGCATCTATTGGTTTCAAATTTTCTATATTAATGTTTTTAATCTCTCTTTTAATTGATTCTATTTTTTTTATCTCTTCCTTTAACTCTTCAATTTTATCTTTCTCTTCAACAGGAAAAAGTGTAGGATATTCAACTTCAACTTCTCCAATTATCTTATCTTTTATTGCTCCTTCAAGTTCAAGTTTTAATAATATCTCATTTGCCCTTTTTATAACATTATCAGGAATTCCAGCCAGTTTTGCTACATATATACCATAACTTTCATCAGTTGCTCCTTCCATAATTTTATGTAGAAAAATTATTTCTTCTCCATATTTTTTTACAGCAACATTATAATTTTTTACCCCTTTATATCTTCCAAGAGCAGTTATTTCATGAAAGTGAGTTGCAAAAAGTGTTCTTACTCTCTTTTTAATTAGATATTCTGCAACAGCCCATGCCAGAGAAAAACCATCATAAGTACTTGTGCCTCTCCCTATTTCATCAATTACCAATAAACTTCTTTCTGTAAGATTATTTAAAATTTCTGCTGTTTCTGACATCTCAACCATAAAAGTACTTTGTCCTTTTGTAATTTCATCTTGAGCCCCAATTCTCGTAAATATTTTATCAACATAACCAATCTTTGCACTTCTTGCAGGTACAAAACTACCAATTTGAGCCAGAAGAACTATTAAAGCGACTTGTCTTATATATGTGGATTTTCCAGCCATATTAGGACCAGTGATAATTAAGAGATGGTTTTCTGTTGTATCTAAATATGTATCATTAGGAATAAACTCCTCAACTGACTTTTCAACAATTGGGTGTCTGCCTTCTTTTATATCAATTATTTTACTTTCATTAATAATCGGTTTTACATAATTATTCTCAATTGCTACTTCCGCAAATGAAAGAAGAACATCAATTTTAGAGATAGTTGTATTTATCAAATTTATCTTATGTGAATTTGCAAGTATTTCTTTTTTAATTTTTTCTATTATATCATTCTCAATTGAAATAATTTTTTCCTCCGCAGTTAATATCTCTTCCTCAAATTCCTTCAATTTAACAGTAGTAAATCTTTCTGCATTCACAAGTGTCTGTTTTCTTATGTAATCAGGTGGCACATACTTTAAATTTGGCTTTGTAATCTCAATATAATATCCAAATACTTTATTATATCCAATTTTTAAAGAAGTTATTCCTGTTCTCTTAATTTCTTCTTCTTGATATTTAGCAAGATAGTTTTCACTATTTTCTTTTATTTCTCTTAATCTATCTATTTCTTCATTAAATCCTTTTTTTATAATTTTACCTTCATAATTCAGAGATGGAATATTTTCATCAATTGCTATTTCAAGTAGATTCCTAATCTCGGGTATATCTTCAATTTCAAAATAATTATGTTTTTCCAAAATTTCACCACATTTTTCAAGTAATTCAGGAACTATTTTTAATAATTTCTTTATCTCAACAATATCTTTTATACTACCATATCCATAACTTATTTTTGTAAGTGACTTTTCGGTATCTCTTATGTCATCTAATATGTTTTTAAGATTTTCTCGTAAGTTTTTATTTTTGCAGAGAATTTCAACAATGTCTTGTCTTTTCTTAATTTCATTTATATCTGTTAATGGATGTAAAATATAATATTTTAAAAGTCGTTTACCCATAGGAGTTTTTGTCCTATCCATAATTTTTACCAAAGTTTCTATTTCAAGACCATTTATAGCAGAAGAAGAAAGATAAACAAATTCTTTATCATTGTAAAAAGAAATTCTATCAATATGTAATAAATTACTTTTATTTGTTTCTTTTAGATAATCAATTAATGGCCCTATTGACATTTGTGCATATTTTAATTTCTCAATCCCAAATCCACTTAAACTCGTAATCTTAAATGTTTCAAGAATTGTTTTTCTTGATATGTCATAATTAAAATGCCAATCGTCAATTTCTGTTAAAGTTATGTTTTTTAATTTTAAAAGTGGGTTTGTAAACAATTCTTTTATTTCTTCTCTTTTACTTTCAGGATAAATAACTTCATAAACAGGTAATTTAAATATTGTTTCTATTATCTTTGTCTTATCCTCAAATTCATTAGAATATATAGTAGAACCACCACTTTCTATAAAAGAAAATCCAAAAATATTCTCATCAAGATATAAAGAAAAAAGATATCTGGCCTCTGGATTCGTTTCATCAATATATGTCCCAGAAGTTAAAACTCTTATTACTTCCCTTTTTACAATCCCTTTTGCTTTCTTTGGATCCTCGACTTGTTCACATATTGCTACTTTATATCCATTTTTAATTAACTTTGATATATAACTGTCAGCAGAATGATAAGGAATTCCACACATTGGAATTTTCCCACTTTTACCAGCACTTTTTGATGTTAAAACAAGGTCAAGAACTTTTGAAGCAATTTTGGCATCTTCATAAAACATTTCATAAAAATCACCTAAACGAAAAAATAAGAGACAATCAGAATATTTTTTCTTAATACTATGATATTGAACAAGCATAGGTGTGTAGTTTTCCATTCTTTTCTATGTATTTTTTTCTTCAATACTTTCTATTTTAAACTTTTGTAATGCTTTGAACTCTGATTCAAATTTGTCAAGAAAACTTTTTGCTTCTTCAAAATTATTATTTGTATATTTAAGTTGTCTCATTGATTTTTCAAAAGATATTTTTAAATCATCAAATATTTTTCCCATACCTTCAAATGTCTTCAAAATATATTCAGCGTTCTTCTCTATAATTTTACCTTTAAGTCCAAGTAAAATTATATTTAAATAAGCAAATAAACTTTGAGGTGAAACAGGTAAAACTTTTTTTTGAGACCAAGAATAATTAAAAATTGTAGTTCCCTCTTTATCTTCATTAATTAATAAACTATAAAAAATTGGTTCACTTGGAATATACATAAAAGCAAAATTAAATGTTCCTCTTTCAGGTTGTATGTACTTTGCAACTTTATCAATATGATTTTTTACTTCCTTTATAAATTCTTGCTTATTCTTTTCATATTCTTCATCTTTTGAGTTTATCATTTTTTTATATGAAATTACAGGAAATTTAGAATCTATAGGGATAAACTTATTTTCTATGAAAATTACTGCATCAACTTTGTTCCCAGGAGAAATTGGATATTGAAGTTTATAAATTTCATTTGGTAAAACATTTCTTAACATATTTTCAAGTATCTGTTCTCCTATATTCCCCCCCAATTTTGGATTTGTGAGTGCTATTTTAAGTTCCTCATTAATTTTCCTCAAATCTTCTGCAGATTTATTAAGTTCACCAATTCTTAGATTAAGGTTCGTAATCAAACCAGTTGTATCTGAAAGTCGTTTATTTAGTTGTTCAAGTTTACTATCAATGTTAGAATTAAGTTGAGTTGTTGTAGAATTTATTGAATTTGTTAAGTTTTTTACTGTGTCTGTTAATGTATTGTGAAGTTGCATTCTCAAATTTTCTATCCTTTGTTGTAAATTTGTATCTGTAGTTCCGAGTGTAGAAATTGTTTTATTTACCTGGTCAAGTATTAATATTTCAGTATTTTTTAAAATGTTTGTTATCTCTTGATTTAATTGTATTCTTGTATTTAAAAGGTTTTCCGAAAATTCTTTTGAAATAGAAAAAATTCTTTCTTTTAATTCTTCCTGTTTTAAAAATATATCTTTTGTAGATGTTTCTCTTTTGATTAATAAAAGGAGTATAATAATTACAAACAATAGATTTAATGTAATTAGTAAATATTGCATATTTTTATTATATATAAAGTGTGTATAAAAATCAAAAAATGAAAAATTCTTGTAGATCTTTGTGTATAGAAGTTGTATCAAATAAAAAAATACATAATTGGTATAAGGGAAAAAGAGAATGCACTTCAGAAAGAATACTTTTAAATCCTTACATTGGGTGTGAAGTCGGATGTTTTTTCTGTTACGCTTTAAGTTATCCAGGTAAATTTCAAAAATTCAGAAAAGAAAAAACAATTTTTGTTTATAAAAATTTTGTTGAAAACGTTAGAAATCAGATTGAAAAATTAAATATTACTTTCTGTGGATATATTTCTCCTGTAACTGAACCATTTCAATCTATAGAAAAAATCTATCATTTATCCAAAAAGACAATTGAATTATTTATAGAAAAAAATATTCCAATTGAATTTATAACAAAAGAGATTATTCCTGATGAAATTATTGAATTTATGAAAAATCAAAAACATTCTTTTGGGCAGGTAACAATTTTGACACCTAATGAAGAAATAAGAAGAAAATTGATGATAAAAGGTGCAGAAACAGAAAAACTTTTTAAAAATATAGAAAAAATGGCAAAGAATGATATATTTTGTGTTTGTAGAATAGACCCTATAATTCCATTTATAACAGATAATAAAAAAGACCTATCTCTTTTAATAAAAAAAGCGGTTGACCATGGAGTAAATCATATAGTGACAAGTGTCATGGATATTCCAGGTGCAATAAAAAAGGATATTTTAAAAAATATAAAAAAAATTTTTGGTGAAAAAACAATGAAAAATATAGAAGCAATTTATAATGAAAAAATTGGAATGTGGTTTCATGCTGACATAAATTATAGAAGAAAAATTTTTACATTTATTAAAGAACTTTGTGATAAAAATAGAATAACTTTCGCATTATGTATGGAATATGAAATAAAAAATGGTAAAATATTAGGATTAAATAAGGAATTTATGACAAGTGAAAATTGTGAAGGGATTAATATACCTATTTATTTTAAAAAAAATAATAAGTTTTATCCATTTACTTGTTTGGGAAATTGTTTAAATTGCAAAAATGCAAAATGTGGGATAAAAGAACTTGCTCAAGGGAAAAAAGATACAGATTTTGATGGATGGAAATATTCTGATTATTTAAAGTGGAGTAAGTTTTTAGATATGGAAAAATCTCTATGGAAATAATACTTGCAACGAAATCAGAAAGAAGAAAGGAATTATTCAAAAAAATATGTGAGAAATTTAATGTTATTGAAAGTAATTTCGATGAGACAAAGGTAAAAGAAAAAGACCCTATTAAGTATACAATTGAATGTGCAATTGGAAAAGCAAAAGAAGTAGGAGAAAAATTTCCAAATGCAGTTGTAATAGGAGCAGATACTGTCGTTTTTTTAGAGGGAGAAATAATAGGGAAACCTAAAAATTACTCCGAGGCAAAAAATATATTGGAAAAACTATCTGGGACAAATCATAAAGTGATTACAGGAATTGCTATATATAAAAAAGATGAAGAAAAACTTTTAACTGATTATGATATAAGTTATGTCAAATTCAAGAAAATTTCAGAGGAAGAAATAGAAGAATACTTAAAAACAGGTGATTATATTGATAAGGCAGGGGCTTATGGAATACAAAATATAAATGATAAATTTGTGGAAAAAATTGAAGGAGATTTTGATAATATTGTGGGATTACCAGTTAAAAAATTAAAGGAACTTTTAGACAAATTTTTACATGAAATAACGATTGAAATTTTTGATTTTGCATTTCCTAATAATTGGGGTATTGGGAAATATAATAATCTTGTTATATTCGTTCCTGGAGGAATTGTTGGGGATAAGTTGAAAGTTAAAATTAGTAAAAAGTTGAGTAATTATTCATTTGGAGAAATTGTAGAAATTGAGAAACCTTCTGAATATAGAATTCAACCAGAATGTGAACATTTTGGTTTATGTGGAGGATGCTCTTTACAAAACTTAATATATGAGAAACAATTAGAATTAAAAACTCAATACTTTATTCAATGTTTAAAGAAAATAGGAGAATTTAATGAAGAAATAAAAATTGAAGAAATAATTCCCTCTCCAGAAATTTTTTTCTATAGAAATAAAATGGAATTTGCATTTGGACTTGAAAATCAAAAAATTATAATTGGTTTAAGAGAAAGAAATTTACCTTATAAAAAATATAAAAAACAAACTGTACCACTTAAAAAATGCTTAATTTTTAGCAGAAAAGTTGATAAGATTTTCCCTATAGTAGTTGATTTTTTTAATTCTATAAATTCAATGCCTTATGACCCATTTACAAAAAAAGGATTTTTAAGGCATCTTGTTATAAAGGAAAGTAAAACTACAATGGAAATAATGGTAATAATAGTTACAAAATCCCAGATTAATGTAGATTTCAGTAAATTAATCTATACACTTATTAAAGAAGTTAATGAGATAAAAAGTATATATTGGGTTAAAAATGATCAAATAGCAGATGTGGTTTCTTATGAAGAAAAAAAATTACTTTATGGTAAACCACATATTGAAGAAACACTAAATGGTTTAATTTTCAAAATTTATCCTGATATTTTTTTTCAACCAAACACAAAAGCAGCAGAAATTTTATATAAAAAAATATTTGAAAATATAAATGAAAATAGTAAAATTCTTGGACTTTATTGTGGAAGTGGACCTATTGAAATATTGGTTTCTAAAAAAGCAAAAGAGGTTATTGGAGTTGATTGGGATTTTTCAAATATCAAAATTGCAAACGAAAATTGTGAATTAAATCAAATTAAAAATTGTAAATTTTTAGTTGAGAAAGTAGAAAAATTTTTGAATTATGTAAAAAAGAGTGAATATGACTATTTAGTAGTTGACCCACCAAGAAGTGGTTTAGGTACAAAAACCATAAAAAAAATAATTAAATTGGATATTCCATATATTATTTATGTTTCATGTAATCCATCAACATTAGCAAGAGATTTAAAAGAATTTAAAAATAATTATTATACATTGAAAAAGATATATATTTTTGATTTTTTCCCACACACTTCTCATCTGGAATCTTTAACTATCCTTGAAAAAAGTGATAAAATGATATAAAGTGTAAAAAAAGAATAGAAGGAGGTAAAGATGAGATATGAAATAATTGGAAGTAATTTACAGTTTGTAAAAATATATTTAAATGTTGGAGAAGAGGTATATGCAGAGGGTGGAAAAATGATGTTCAAAAGTGATAATATAATAATGGAAACAAAGATAAGTGGACAGACATCAAAAGATATTATTAAGGATGTTCTTACAAGGGCAGTTACTGGTGAATCAATATTTATGACACATTTTACAGTTTTAGATAAAGAAGGATATGTGGCTTTTACAGGTGATTTCCCGGGGAAAATTCAGGCAATTGAACTAAAACCAGGTATTTCTTTTATTGCTCAAAGGGATGCTTTTATCTGTGCAGAAAAAAATGTTAAATTTTCAATCGTTTTTCAAAAAAAGGTTGGAGTTGCATTTTTTGGAGGGGAAGGATTTATACTT
>JAOAEP010000013.1 GCA_026416755.1 bacterium
TACATCATAAGGGGTGAAATACTTATTATTTTGGAGAAAATAATTAATTATAGCCATTCTTTTAGGAGTTATTTTTAACTTATTCTTTTTTAATAATTCTTTATATTCCATATCATAAATAGAAATCATTTCTATTTAAAAATTATTATAAAAAAACTTAAATTCTTTTGTCAATAAGTAAAAATACCTCTCCTGCGGGGAGAACAGGAGAGGTAAGGGGGGTTAAGGGAGGTGGGAATAATTATAAACAAATTTTTAAAATTTATCAAGTTTTAATATAAATACGGGTCTGAGGGAACAATAGTTTTTTCTATTTCTTCTGCAATTATTTTAATTTTATTATTCTCTATTTTTACTTTACCTTTAACCTTTACCCATTCTTCATTTTTCAGATCTATCTTTTTTTGTTCCTCTTCCTTATATTCAACTGTTACTCCAAGGGGTGTTGCATCTGCAGCACAGCAAGTTATCAAAAATCTTATTAGAGTGAATTCTTTATTTTTATCTTCCTTAAACACCATACCTTCTACAATAACATCTTTTCCATTTATTTCATCTGGTTTTGATTTTGTAAATGCAAGTAGTTGTTTTATATTTAGTTTTTTATAAATTCCTTCTGTTTCTATTTTTTCTCTAAGTGATTTTAAAATATTCTCACTTATAAATTCTGTCTGAATACCTCTTTTTAAAGCAGCATAAATGGGTAAATTTGTTGGTCTTACTAATGAAACTAAAATTAAAGGAAATATAAAAACAATAAAAGAAGATATATCAGAAACACTTATTTCTCTAAAAGTTTTTAATCTTTTTAATGTTACCAACAGAATAGAAAAAAGGATTAAAGTTCCGATTAAAATATAAGGGAAATAAAACTTTTTTACAAATATTCTATAATGCCCTGAAAAAGAAAGAAAAAGAAAAAACAAAATGTAAGAAAGTAAGATTAAAAAATTATAAATATCTCTATTTTTTAAAACCTTCATTTTACCCTCCTATGAAACTGCCAATTATTCCAAGGAGAAAAAGTGTTAAAAAAACAGATATAATCAATTTTTTTACAAACTTTTCTTTAAAAGCGGCAAAATATACAATGATTAAAGAAATACTTATCATTGGCCCTGTAACCATAAATATTATTTTGGAAATGGAAGACATATAAGTAAAGGAACTTGCAACAAAGGCATCTGCATAAGAACATAAAGAAAGGAGAATTGATAATATTTGCATAGAGAGAATTGAAATTATTTTGTTTCTACCAATTATTAAAAAGAAGTCCCTTGATATAAACGTAGAAAATAAAGAAGCTACTGTTCCTCCTATAATCAAATATTTGCCCATAATCAAAAAATCATTCAAAGAATGAGTAAAAACTTTTTGAAATTTAGGTAATTTTTCATCTTTATCTTCTTCATAATCCTTTAAAATTTCTTTTTTATCTGATGGAGCAATTAAAATTCCAACAAAGATACTGCAAATAAAAGCAATAATAAATCTTCCCCAAACCATTTTAAATGAAGAAAAAGCAAGATATGTTGAAAAGAGTGTAATTGGATTTATTATTGCTGTAGCGAGTAAATAAGAAATTCCACCAGAAGGTGGAATTCCCTTTTTTATTAATCTTCTTGTTACAGGAATTTCGCCACAGGAACAAACAGGAAATAAAAATCCTAAAAATGAACCAATAAAAGCAGATGCGAATTTATTATTAGGAAATAATTGTTTAAATTTATCTTCAGAAACGAATACCTCAATTATTCCAGAAATTAATGAACCAATTAGGATAAATGGAAAACCTTCAATTAGAATTGCAAAAAGTATAATGGTAAATACTTGTAATTTTGGATTTTGAAATATTTTACTTATTTGTGAAAAAGAATTGGATTGCCAAAGATTAAATAAAGTGAAAGTAAAAATAACTCCTATTGTTATTAAAAACTTTTTCAATCTTTCTTCTTTTTTTCTTTTGTCTTCAAATTTTTTCATTTTTTTTCACCTTTTATAGTTTTTTTATACCTTATTTTTATAAAAATTTCAAACTTTTAAATGAAAAGTTATTAGCCCTTTTAAGTAAAAATTTCTAAAAAATTTAATTTTAGGATAAAATTATTTTTAAAAAAAAGGAGGTTGGTATGAAGTTAAAAGAAAATTGTAAATTTGCACTTTTAGTTCCAACAAGTATGGGCGTAAGGCTTACTCCTTTTAATATGCAACCTGTTCATGTAAGTAATCTTTATATTATGCAGGCAACAAGTGCAGAATCAAATGTGGCAAGTGTAAGTTCTTATCTTGGACTTCCAGTTAAAGTTTTAACTGCTTTTGTAAAAGGAAGTCCAATATCAAGATTTATAAAAGAAAATTTGAAAAGTAGAGGTATGGATGTAGAAGGTAAAGAAGTTTCACAAGGAGGTCCTTGGGGTTATAGACATCAATTTAATATTGCAGATACTGGATATGGGACAAGAGCACCAAGGGTATGGAACGATAGGACAGGAGAAGTTGGAAGAACTTTGAGACCAGAAGATTTTGACTTTGAAAGAATTTTTGGTAAAGAAGGTGTTCAAATAGTTCATATGTCAGGCCTTTTTGCTGCACTTTCTCCAGAAACAGGAAATTTCTGTCTTGAGATTTCAAAGATTGCAAAAAAATATGATACAAAAATTTCTTTTGATTTAAATTATAGAGCATCCTTTTGGAAAAATAGAGAAAAAGAATTAAGAGAAATATTTACAGAGATTGCAAAAAATACCGATATTCTTGTTGGAAATGAGGAGGACTTTCAATTATGTCTTGGGATAGAAGGTCCTGAACCTGGAGGTAAAAATATAAAGCAACAAATTGAAAACTTTAAAGAGATGATTGAGAGAACCAAAAAACAATTTCCTAATGTTAAAGTATTTGCAACAACTTTAAGAGAAGTAATCAGTGCCCAACAGCATTTGTGGGGGGCAATTATGTCTGTTGAAGATAGGTGGTATGTAATTGAACCAAGAGAAATTTTTGTTCTTGATAGAATAGGTGGTGGAGATGCTTTTGTTGGTGGACTTTTATATGGAATTTTAAAAGGATGGGAAGAAGAAAAATGGATACAGTTTGGATGGGCTTGTGGTGCTTACGTTGTAACTCTTCTAACTGATTACGCTCAAATTCTTGATGAAGAAGAAATTTGGAGTGTTTGGGAGGGTAATGTAAGAGTTAAAAGATAATTAAAAATACATATTGGAAGCAATAAGAAAATCAAAATCAGGTTCAATCTCATTTATTTTTATATGTTTTATCTTTTGGACTAAATTTTCAACAATCTTTCTTTTTTCATAACACAATAATATTTCTCTTGCACCTTCCAATGAACCATTTCCTATTTTGATAACTTTATTTATATCAATTTCAGGGATTAACCCAATTTTCATCGCATTTTCAATATTTATAAAGTTTCCAAAACCACCAGCAATAAAAATTTTATCAATATCTTTTATATCAACTGGATAAATTTTAGAAAGAACCTGCCAACTTGTTTTAATCGCTGATTTTGAAGTAATTAATTGAAATATATCTTGTTGATTTATTTTAATATCCCCTGTTATATAGAATTCTCCATTTTTAAGCCTTGCTTTTTCATTTATTATTCTATTTTTTAACATCTCACTTAATAAATCAATAAGTCCAGAACCACATATCCCTATTGGATATTTATTTCCAATTGTAGAATAATAAACCTTTTTATTTATTATTTTGATTTCTTTAATTGCTCCTTCTATTCCTCCAATTCCACAACTTATGTTAACCCCTTCAAAGGCGCCACCTGCTGCAGCAGAAGTAGCAATAAGTTTTTCTTTATTTCCTATTACTACTTCACTATTTGTTCCTATATCTATAAGCATACAAACTTTTTCTTCTTTATAAATTTCAGAAGCAAGAATATCTGCAACTATATCAGCACCAATATGTCCACCAATTAGAGGAATACCATAAACTTCACCACTTTTATTTATCTTAAGACCTAATTCTTCTGGTTTTTTAATTTGACTTTCTGGATTTAATGGTTCATATGGCATTTTCCCAAGAGATGATATATCAATAAGAAAAAAAATATTTCTCATTGTAGAATTTCCTGAAACGACAACTTCATATATTTTTTCAGAAATTTCATTATTAAATTTTTCAATTTCATCGTTTATTAGGTTAATTAAAATTTTTTGTAATTCAAAAAGTTTTTCTCTTCTTTCATCTTCACTTAGAAATTTTTTTTCTTTTTTATCAATCATTGTATATTCTATTCTTGAGATTACATCATTTCCAAATAATATTTGTGGATTTGTTTTTGCTATTGTTCCAATTATATCTCCATTTTCAAGATTAACAATATCAAAAACAATGGTCGTTGTACCTATGTCAAGTGCAATTCCATAAATCCCGCCTTTATAGTTATCAACTTCCTCATCATTTTTAAATACCTTTCCTTTAATAAACTTAAAATGTGGACAAATTTCAACTTTTCTTTCCATCCCATATTTTAAAATCTCATATTCCCCAAATTCTTTAATATAAACAATGATATCTGAAATATTTCTTACAATCCTTGTTTGACATGCTAATCTATATTTTTCAGGAAGATTTAGTTTCTTCTCCAAAGTAGTCAATTGATTTAAATTTTCTTCCCCTTTTTCAATTCTTATAATACATTTTCCACATTTGCCAATTCCACCACATTCTGCATTTATTTTAATCTTTAATTTCTGTGCGTAATCAAGGATTGTAAGACCTGGATGAATTTCAAAGCCCCCTTTTCCATTTTTAAATTGAGGGAAAAATATTCTATTCATTTTTTTAATTTTTATAGTTGTTTATATTATAACTATCAAGAGAAAATGTCAAATCCTCGGCATTCTTCAAAAAAATTGACATAATCTTCATAAATTGTAAAATAAAATAAGAAGGTTAAATTATGTTTGATAATAATTTCAATGATTTTAAACGTGCAATCTTTATAATTCACAATATAGATAAAGAATTACTTCGTTCATGCCTTGATATAGAAGATATATTGCATGTTACACTTACTGGAATAACCGCAGGATACTTTTTGGGATTTAGTCGTGCTTTTATGTTACTATATGAAGAGGATAATAAAGTATTAACTGGGAAAAAAGGAATTGGTCCCTTTGATATAGAAGAGGCAAATTTAATATGGCAAAAAATAGGAGATGGTATTCCTATTGAGAAATTATTTGAAAATGGGAAAAGAGCAGAATTAAAAAATTCAAGGTTCAATTTATCAGTAGAAAAAATTAAAATTAATGTTGAGGAATTACCAGAGGAAGATTATATAAAGAAAGTAATAAAGGAAAAAAGAATTCAAGTTTTATATAATGTTGATAAAAACAATGTAAAATTGCCAGAACAAATAAAATTTTTATTACAACCTTCAGATATAGTAATTTCTCCCATTTTAGCCGAAAGTAGTTTAATAGGTATTATTTTTGCAGACAATGCTTTCCATAGGAAACCAATTACAGAAGAAACTCTTCTTTTTTTATCACTTATTTCAATTCATACTGCTTTATCTCTTGAAATTGCTATTAAATATAATGAGATTAAAAAAATTCAAAAGGAATTGTTGGAAAAAGAAAAATTTGTGGCGATTGGGAAAGTGGCTTCTTTTGTAACCCACGAAATTAGAAATCCTCTTGTAAAAATCGGTGGCTTTTCAAGACAAATATTAGAGACAGATGATCAAGATAAAATAAAAAGGAATATAAAAATAATTTATAATGAAATATTACAACTTGAAAAGGTTTTTGACCGTATAATTAATCTAATTTCTTTTTCGGAGATATCTATTGAAGAAGTCAATATTTACGATCTGATAAAAGAAGTTATAGAATTTTTAAATGATGAAATAAAAGAAAAAAATATAGAGATTGTTTTTGATCTTCAACCAATTTGGTTAAAAGGGGATTCTATTCAACTTAAGGAGGTATTTTTTAATATTATAAAAAATGCAGTTGAGAACAATAAAGAAAATGGCAAAATTATTATTAAAGGAGAAATAACAGGGAAATATTTTAAAATAACAATAGAAGATACTGGTATTGGTATAAGTGAAGAAGATTTGAAAGATGTAGTAAAGCCGTTTTTTTCAAAGAAAAAAAGTGGGCTTGGATTAGGACTGACTGTTGCAAAAGAGATAGTAGAAAGACATAAAGGAGAATTGATGATAGAGAGTAAAATTAATGAAGGTACAAAAGTCAAAATATTTTTACCTATGGAGGTGAAAAATGAATAAGAAGATTTTGATAATTGAAGATGATACTAATGCAATGATGTTATATAAAGAGGAATTAGAAAAAGAAGGTTATCAAATTCTTACAGCCTCTAGTGGAATAGAAGGTTTGTCTATTATTGAAGAAGAAAAATTAGACCTTGTAATTCTTGATTTAAGAATGCCTGAAATGGATGGTCTTGAAGTTCTTGGTAAAGTATTAGTAAAGAGAAAGAATCTTCCTGTTGTTATATTTACTTCTTATCCTGAATATAAAAATAATTTTTTAAGTTGGGCTGCTGATGCTTATATAATAAAATCGGTTGATTTAAGTGAACTTAAAAATAAAATAAAAGAATTAATTGGTAATCCATGACATATAAGAATATTATAACTTTTATTCTTGCAGGTGGAAAAGGGGAAAGATTATATCCTCTAACCAAAGATAGGGCAAAACCTGCTGTTCCTTTTGGAGGAGTTTATAGAATAATTGATTTTACTTTGAGTAATGCTATAAATTCGGGTTTAAGAAGAATTTATGTTTTAACTCAATATAAATCATTTTCTTTACAAAGACATATAAGGGAAGGATGGAATATTTTATCAAAGGAACTGGGTGAGTTTATTGAAGTTGTTCCTGCTCAACAAAGAATTGGGGAAGATTGGTACCTGGGGACTGCAGATGCAATTTTTCAGAATATTTATATTTTGGACCAAGAAAGACCAGAATATGTTGTTATTTTGTCTGGAGACCATATTTATAAAATGGATTATTCAAAAATGATTAATTTTCATTTAGAGAAAAAAGCAGATTTAACAATAGCAGTTTTTGAAGTTCCCAAAGAAGAAGCATATAGATTTGGAGTTTTAAAAATTGATGAAAAAAATAAAGTAATAGATTTTGTTGAAAAGCCGCAAGTCCCTTTAACTTCTCCTTTTAATCCTTCAGTATGTTTGATTTCAATGGGAGTATATATTTTTAATACAGAGATTCTTGTGAAAAGAGTTATTGAAGACGCAAAAAATTTAGATAGTTCTCATGATTTTGGGAAAGATGTGATACCTAAAATGGTAAAGAAAGACAATGTTTATGCTTTTAATTTTATTGATGAGAATAATAAAGAAAGTAAATACTGGAGAGATATAGGAACTATTGAAGCTTATTATCAAGCAAATATGGAATTACTTGAAATAGAGCCAATTTTAAATCTTTATGATAAAAATTGGCCAATAATGACTTATAAATCAAATGATCCACCTGCAAAAGTTGTTTTTTTAGGTAGAAACATTGACATTCTTAATTCTTTAATTTCTGATGGTTCTATTATAAGTGGCTCATCTATATATAATTCTATTATCTCACCAAATGTAAAAATAGAAAAAGGAAGTGAAATCTTTGATTCTATCATAATGAATAATGTTTTTATAGGTAAAAATTGTAAAATAAAAAGAGCAATAATTGACAAAAACTCAGTTATATCAGATAATACTATGATTGGTTATAATATTGAAGAGGATAAAAAAAGGTTTTTTGTATCAAAAAATAATATTGTTGTAATTCCTCGTGGGATAAAGATTTAAAAGTTTAAAGAAAGGAGAGAAATGCCAGAATTAAGAAAAGATATAGTGATAGGTAGATGGGTTATAATTTCAACGGAAAGAAAATGTAGACCTGATCAGTTTGCATTAACTCAAGAACAAGAAGTTTGGGCACATAATGATTTTTGTCCTTTTTGTCCGGGAAATGAAGATAGAACACCACCAGAAATTTTTGCAATTAGAGAAAATAATTCCCCACCAAATACACCGGGTTGGACAGTAAGAGTTGTTCCTAATAAATATCCTGCTTTAAGAATTGAAGAGGAATTAAAAAGAAGAGGTATAGGAATGTTTGATATGATGAATGGAGTAGGGGCACATGAAGTTATTATTGAAACACCAGAACATAAGTTACAAATGCATGATTTTTCTATAAATGAACTTACAAAAGTAATTTATACTTATAAAGTTAGAAGCATAGATTTAAAAAGAGATATTAGGTTAAGGTATATAATGATTTTTAAAAATTATGGAAGAGAAGCAGGAGCATCCCTATATCATTCACATTCTCAATTAATAGCAACACCTGTTACACCAAAGAGAGTAAAAGAGGAATTAAATGGTTGCAAAACTTATTATGATTACAAAGAAAGATGTGTTTTTTGTGATATTATAAATCAAGAACTAGATAGTATAAAAAGAGTTATATTCCAAAATAAATCTTTTATTGCTATCGCTCCATTTGCTTCAAGATTCCCTTTTGAAGTATGGATATTACCTATAAATCATAACTCAGATTTTGATAATATTACAGATAATGAGACTATAGATTTGGCTGAGATAATGGGTTGGGTTTTGAAAAGAATTAATATAGGTTTATCAAATCCTTCTTATAATTTTTTAATCCATACAGCACCCTCAAGATATCAAAGACCTGGATATTGGCAAACTATTGATAAAGATTATCATTGGCATATTGAGATTATTCCTAAATTAACAAGACCAGGTGGTTTTGAATGGGGAACAGGTCTCTATATTAATCCCGTTCCACCTGAGGATGCATCTACATTTTTAAAGGAAATAAAAGTAGAAAAAATGGAGGTTAAATAATGAAAATAATAGGATATGTGGCTACAGAGAGTGTTCCTTTTGTGAAAGTTGGAGGCCTTGCAGATGTTGTAGGTTCTCTTTTTAAAATTTTCAAAAAAGAATCTTTTCTTTTTCTCCCTTTTTATAAACATATTAAAAAGAAGTTTAAAGTTAAAAAAATAGATGAGATAGAAGTTTTTTTTTCAGATAATAGAAGAGAAAAATGTGAAATTTATAAATCAGAAGATTTTTCAAATGTTTTCTTAATTGGGAATAATCATTATTTTGAAAGGGAAGAAATTTATGGCCCTTCAGGAAATGACTATCCTGACAATCTTGAAAGATTTTCTTTTTTCTCTAAAAGTATATGTGAAGTTTGTAAACATCTAAACTTAAAAATTAACATTTTTCATTGTAATGATTGGCATACCGCACTTGTGCCTTTATATTTAAAACTATATTATAAAGATTTTTTTGAGAATACAAAGGTTATATTTACTATCCACAACATTGCTTATCAAGGTGTCTTTAATTCTGATAAATTCCCTTTACTTGGTTTACCTTGGGAATTTTTTTCTATGGAAGAACTTGAATTTTATGGCAAAATAAACTTAATGAAAGCAGGAATTATTCATAGTGATTTTATTACAACAGTGAGTGAAAAATTTGCAGAAGAGATATTATCTCCTGAATTTGGTTTTCAATTGGATGGATTATTAAGGAAATATAAAGAAAAGATAAAAGGGATTATAAATGGAATTGATTATCAGATATGGAATCCAACTTTTGATGAATTTATAAAGAAGAAATATAGAACTTATAAAGGTAAAATTATAAATAAAATCTACTTACAACAAAGACTTCTATTGGATGAAAACCAAAATATTCCTTTATTTGGAATGGTAAACCGTATTGTAGAGCAAAAAGGAATTTATTTAATTATTGAAAAGTTTGAAGAATTGATAAATAGAAATATCCAACTTGTAATTCTTGGAGAAGGAGATGAAAAATATAAAGAGAAGTTAAAAGAACTTAATCAAAAAAGTTGTGAAAGATTTGTTTTTGTTGAAGGTTTTAATGAAGAACTTGCTCATCAAATTTATGCTGGGTGTGACTTTTTTCTGATGCCTTCGAAATTTGAACCTTGTGGACTTGGTCAAATGATAGCAATGAAATATGGGACAATTCCAATCGTTAGAAGAGTTGGAGGACTTTTTGATACCGTTAAGGATTATAATGAAAATGGATGGGGTTTTACATTTATTAAAGATGAAGAATTTATACCTACTATTGATAGATGTTTAAGTGTATATAAAAATGAAGAGGAATGGGAAAAATTAGTTACTAAATGTATGAAATTAGATTTTTCCTGGAAAAATTCTGCAAATAAATATAAAGAACTATATGAGAAATTATAAATGGGACATTTATGTATTTTATGGCATTTTCATCAGCCATATTATCCTGATATTGAAGAGAAAATAAACTATACAAGTATAACAACTTTTAGAACACTTCAAAATTATTATCCAATGGGATTATATCTTGAAAAATTTGATGGATTAAAAATTAATTTTAATATTACACCAAGTTTATTAAAGCAAATAAAATTAATCTCTGATGGTGAAGTTGAAGATATATTTTTGAATATTTTTAACTATGATTTAACGCCTGAACAACTTATTTATTTCTACAATGAATTTCCTATTATGTTTTTAAATAAAAAACTACAAATTTTAAAAGAAAAAATTGAAATGGGTTTTTATGAAAAAAAAGATATTATTGATTTTAAAGTTTGGTTACATTTAATTTGTTTTAACAATTCAATAATTAATGAAAAAATTTCTTATCTTTTTCAAAAGGGTGGTGAATTTAATGAAAAAGATATAGAAATTTTAGTTAATGAAGAAAAAAAAATTTTTAAAAATATAATTCCATTGTACCAAAATTTACTTAAAGAGAATAAAATTGAAATCAGCACAAGTCCTTTTTATCACCCAATATTACCTTTAATTTATGATACAGAAATAATGAAAAAAACAAAGACAAAGTTTAAACCTATTAATATAAGATTTAGTTATCCTGAAGATGCAGAAGAGCAAATTGAAAAAGCAATTTTATATTTTAAAGAAATTTTTGGTACATCACCACAAGGTATATGGCCATCTGAGGGAGGATTAAGTGATGATGTGCTTGACCTTTTGATAAAGAAAGAAATAAAATGGACCGCAACAGATGAAATTTTACTATTTGAAACATTAAATAACAAAGATAAAAGAAATATTTATAAATGTTATAAGTACAAAAACAAAATATCTATATTTTTTAGAGACCATTATCTTTCAGACCTTATTGGTTTTTATTATCAAAAGATGAAAGAAGAAAATGCTGCAGTTGACTTTATTAATAAAATTGAGAAAATTTTAGAAGAAAATAGTGAAGGAATAATTACAGTTATATTAGATGGTGAAAATCCTTGGGATTATTATCCAGAAAAAGGAGTTAAATTCTTAAAAACTTTTTATGAACAACTACAACAAAATAAAAAAATAAAAACAACAACATTTTCTGAGATAATAAAAAATTTTGAATGTAAAAATTATATTTCCAATATTTTCCCAGGAAGTTGGATGGGGCCTTATTTTGATAATTGGATAGGTAGTGATAGTGCAAATAGAGGATGGAAGATATTAAAAGAAGTAAGGGAAAAGGTTAAAAAAAGCGATGATAAATTAGTTAAAGAATTAATTTTAAATGCAGAAGGAAGTGATTGGTTTTGGTGGTATAGTTTAGATGTAGATGAAAAAATCAAAAGTAAATTTGATAGGTATTTCAAAAAGAATATAAGAAAAATATATGAAAAACTAAATTTACCAATTCCGGAAGAAATAGAAGAGAAAATAGTATATCAAGAAAAAGTTCCTTTTATAAGACCAATAATTGATGGGAAAATAACAAATTTTTATGAGTGGAAAGATGCAATAGAGATAAAATCTGAAAATTTGTGGATGTCGTTTAAACCATTTTCTTTACCTATAAAAAAATTTTTCTATGGATATGACGATAAAAATTTATATTTTAGATTTGATTGTGAGACAAATGTTTCTTCTTTAAAAATAATTATTGATGAAGAAATTTATGAAATCAAAGGTAAAGAAGATTTTTTAAGTAATGAAAAAATTGAGTATAATTGGGATGAAATACTTGAAGTTAAAATAAAAAGAAGTAGTGAAAAAAAGAATTATGATATTCAAATTCAAGTATTGATAGAAAATTATAATTTCTTTTTTCCTCCTTACGGGAAAATTTCTATAATTATTAAAGAGGACGAATGGATAGTTTAGAAAGATTAATAAAAAGTGAACATCATAATCCTTTTGAGATATTATCTTGGCAAAAAGAAGGGGATTTTTGGAAAATAAGAGTTTTTATACCAGAGGCAGAAGTTATCTATATTTTGGACATTAGTGAAAATAGAGAGATTTTACTTGAAAAAAAATTTGGGGAAGGGATATTTGAAAAAACATTTAATGACAACTTTTTTTATAAATTGAAAATAAAATATAAAAATGGGGTTATTAAAGAAGAATTTGACCCTTATTTTTTTACTCCTTCACTTATAACGGATTATGATTTGTATCTTTTTAATGAAGGGAAAAATTACGATATTTATAAAAAAATGGGTGCCGTTAAACATAAAATTTATGATATTGAAGGATATCACTTTGCAGTTTGGGCTCCAAATGCAAAAAGGGTAAGTGTTGTAGGTGATTTCAATAATTGGGATGGAAGGAGACATCAAATGAAAGTTCTTGGTAATTCAGGTGTTTGGGTTTTATTTATCCCTGAATTAGAAGATTTACAACTTTATAAATTTGAGATAAAAGATAGGAATAACCAAATATTTTTGAAAAGTGACCCATATGGGAAGTTTTTTGAAAAGAGGCCTAATAATGCTTCAATTACCTATTCAAATTTTTATAAATGGAATGATTATCAATGGATTGAGAAATCAAAAAAAAGAAATATTTATGAAGAGCCTATGAATATTTATGAAATTCATTTAGGTTCATGGAAGAGAAAAAATGGCAATTTTATGAATTATAGAGAAATAGGAGAAGAACTTGTTGAATATTTAAAAAAAATAAATTTTAAATGGGTTGAATTTTTACCAATTTATGAACATCCTTTAGATAGTTCCTGGGGTTATCAAACCACAGGTTTTTTTGCTCCAACATCAAGATATGGTAAACCTGAAGATTTCTGTTTTCTCGTTGATTACCTTCATCAAAATGATATAGGAGTAATAGTTGATTGGCCTCCAGCACATTTTCCTAAAGATTCATTTTCTTTATACTATTTTGACGGTACACATCTATATGAACATTTTGACCCTAAAAAAAGAGACCATCCTGATTGGCATACAGCCATTTTTAATTATGGTAGGTATGAAGTAAAAAATTTTTTAATCTCAAGTGCTTTAAATTTGTTTGAAAATTATCACATAGATGGAATTAGGGTTGATGCTGTTGCTTCTATTTTATATTTAGATTATTCAAGAAAAGAAGGTGAGTGGATTCCAAATATCTATGGGGGGAGAGAGAATCTTGAAGGGATTAATTTTTTAAAGGAATTGAATGAAGTAATATATTCAAAATATCCATGGTGTTTTACAATTGCTGAAGAATCTACTGCATGGCCTGGTGTTAGTAGACCCACATATCTTGGGGGACTTGGTTTTGGATTTAAATGGAATATGGGATGGATGCATGATACTCTTTATTATTTCTCTTTAGACCCTATTTATAGAAAATATCATCATGAGTGTTTAACTTTTTCTTTACTTTATGCATTTAATGAAAATTTTATTTTACCAATTTCTCATGATGAAGTTACTTATGGGAAAAAATCTTTATATTCAAAAATGCCAGGTAGTAAAGATGAAAAATTTTCAAATTTAAAATCCTTTTTTCTTTATATGTATGGACATCCAGGAAAAAAACTTATATTTATGGGAAGTGAATTTGCAGAGAGTAAAGAATGGAATTGGTGGGAAGAAAGAGATTGGTACTTAATTGAAGAGGAAGAAAATAAAAAAATTTTTAAATTTTTAAGTGATTTGAATAAACTTTATATAAATGAGAAGGCATTCTATCAAATAGATTTTTCTCCTTTAGGTTTTCAGTGGATTGATTTTTCAGATTATGAAAAAAGTATTATTTCTTTTATTAGAAAAGGGAAAGATAAAGAGGATATTTTGATTTTTGTTTTTAATTTTACACCTGTGGTTAGAACAAATTATAGAATTGGTGTTCCGTTCAATTGTGATTATTTTGAAATTTTTAATACTGATTCAATTTATTATGGTGGTAAGAATATAGGGAATTTTGGAAAAGTAAAAGCAGAAAAGATTCCTTTTCATAATTATCCTTTTTCAATAAGTTTAACTCTTCCAGGGCTTTCTGGATTAATATTTAAACCTATCTTTTAAATATCTTCATTATCATAAAGATTGTTTTTTCATTCTATCTATTACCCTAAAAAATTTTTTCCCATATTTTTAATAGATAACCCCCTGTTAATCTCACTGCAATTTCATTGGGAAGTTCATTCACTCTCTTGTTAAACGGCTCAGGAGTTACAGGTCCATCATAATCAATTTCTTTTAATGTCTTTAAAAACTCTAAAATATCTATTACACCTGTTTCTCCTGGTAAAAATCTTTCATTATCCTTTAAATCCTCTTTTGGTATATTGGGTGCATCATTTACATGAACATAAACTATATCTTTTCCTTTTAAACTTTTTATGTTTTCTAATTTACCATCAGATGCATATAAATGCCAACTATCTAATAAAATTCCCACATTTTCCATATTGATTTTTTTTAGAAATTCAAGTAATTGTTCTATATTCCAAATAAATTCATATTTACGATTTTTTCTTAAACTCTTTGTACCAATAAACTCAAAACCAATTTTACATCCATATTTTTCTAAAAGTCTACAAACTTTTTGGGCTCTTTTTATATGAAATTCAAAATTTTCTTTATAAGGTAAATCATCAGAAAAAGGAATAATCCAGGTGTAGACCCTTAAAGCAGTGATTTTTTGTGCAATTCCTAAATATTCTTCAAGTTTTGCTATATCTTCATTAAATTTAGTTTCCTCTTCACCAATATTGAAAGGTAAACACCATCCACCAATTTTAATATCAAAACTATCAAACAAATTTCTAATTTTTTCTATTCTGTCATTTTTAGAAAATTCAAAACATTCAACAATTGAAATATCCATTCCTTCAAAATTTCCAAGTTTAGCAAGTCGTAGTCGTTCTAAAAGTGTTGTCTTAATATTTATTGCCTCAGGAGATAAATTTCTAAACATTTTTCATTTCCTCCTTTTTTATTATAATTTCATGGTCTTTCATCAAACCACATGGAACAAGTTGATATTTATCTGTCCATTGATTGCCTTCAGAAACAAATTGATATGGCCCAGTCCAAACAGGCCATTTTTCAAAGTAATGTAAAGGTCCATGTGAATTTCGCCTGTGTCCAAGTATTTCTATTATTAATTCAGAATTTTCCTTTTCTTTCACAAAATCTGTGATATCAATTTCATAAGGAGGCCATCCAATTATTCCTACTTCATTTCCATCAATTAAAATTCTAACCGCAACACCTCTAAAATCAGGTATTTTGATAAATACTTTTTCATTTTCTCTTAATTCTATTTTTTCCAATCTATAAATATAACCAAGATTCCCCGAATAAAATGGAAATCCCTGTTCTGTCCAGTCACCAATTTTAAGTTTTTCAGGATATTCTTTTATTATTAATTTCTGGTCATCAATTTTAACACTAAAATTCCCAAGTAAGTAAATTATTTCAAATCCAGGGTGCTCTTCTGTATAAATTGTTTCAAGTAATATTTCATTTTTCCCTACTTTCAAAATTGATGGGTCAAAATTTATTTTCTCAAGTGATTTATCAACCCACCAGCCATTTTTCATATCAGTTGTAAGTTTAATTCCATTTATGAAAACATTATAAAGTTCTGGTTTTTCTATGGCAATGGACATTTCCCCATTTGGTATTTTTTCAACATAAAATTCATAATTTAAGAGAACTTTTACTCCCTTTAAATTCTTTTTTCTTTTTCTTGCCCAAGGTTGAACCATAGCACCACCTCTTGAAGAAATTCCAAGGAATTCTCTAACTTTTTTATCAATCTTTAATATTTCAAGTTTTTCATTCCATTTATTCTCACCAATTTTAAACATTGGCATATCAAGGACTAAAACATTTTTTTCATTGACAATAAATTCTATGTCTTCTTTTTTCATTTCTTTTTTTTCTATCTCAATATATTTCTTCTTTTCTGGGATATTAATATTTATTTCTTTTTTAGGAATTATGTAAAGATGACTTCCTATTGGAGGGAAATCTGTTTTAATAAAATATCCATCTTCGGTTCTTATTAATTCTGGATAAAAAATCTCACCTGTCAATGGGTCAAATTCTATTGGTTTATATTTCCATGTAGGAAAAGATTTTATGATTACATTTTTATATTCAATTTTTCTTTCTCTCACAGGGATGTATTTTGCAAGATTTCTACTATCCCATTCCATACTTGTATTACATAAAAATAGATAGTAGTTTTCCTTATCTTCTCTTAAGAGGTATAAAATTTCTTTAATCTCTCTTCCTGTTTGGTCTGTTATTGAAATTCTTCTTATTTTTTCAAGATACTTTATGCTCTCTTCAAAAGAAGAAACAATTTTACATTTATTTGCAAATTCTTTTACTTCTTCTGAAAATTCACAATCAATGTAAGAGGGGATATCTTCTATAAAAATAACTTCTCCTCCTTTCTCTCTAAATTTCTCAAGAAGTTTTAATGTTGAAGTTCTAATTGTGTAAAGAGGAGGAACTAAAACTGCTTTATATTCCGCTTTATTTACTTTTAAAATAGGTTCCCCTTCTTTTTCTATAATTTTTGCCCATCTTGATAAAATTTCTTCATCTCCATAGTCAAAATCAATGTGATTTGAAAGTAAAGTGTCACATAATTTGGCAAACATATCATCAAGTTTTTTAATATTTTCAGATGGGACAAATTGATTTTTTTCTTTATCCCATTTTGGCATTTTAAAGATAGTCCACATACTTTCAATTGGATGAATTACAAGAATGTCTCTTAATTCTTTTCCTTGTGTCATGATTAAATGAATTCTTGCAAAATAGTCCTCCACATATTTATAATATTTCCACCATGGAGATTGATAAAAAATACTTGCTGGATAATCCCTTTTTGCCTCTCCAAGCATTGTATACCAAGAAAGATGCTGACATCTTAAATTTATCCCAAGTGCTACTTGCCAATCTCCAAGTGCTTTATGTCCTGCAAATGGAAAATCCCATCCAGTACAACCATAAGTTTCAGTAAGTCGCCATTTTCTATCAAATTGTCTTGCAACTGAACTTACTTGTTTTGCAGTATTGAAAATTCTCCAGTGTTCGGTAAGTAAATCCATTCCAGGTGCTTGCATATATTCATAAAATCTGAGTGTATTTCCTACAACATGTGTTTGTCTTGATAGAGTATCTTCTTCAAGTATATGTCCTGTAAAAAGAAGATTATTTTTTTCACACCAATTACCAATTTGTTTTGCAAAACTTTCAACGAAAAGAGATGTAATACAATCAAAATAATGATGTCTCACTCTGGAAATTTCTTTTCCTTTTAGATCAAAATAAATCTCAGGTAAATAAGAAACAATTTCATAACCATATCTTTTTTTAAATTCTTGTGGAAGTTTGTCTGTCCATGAAATTGCTATGTTGAGTTCATCATCAGAGGGAGAGTTAAAATGGAAATATATTCCTCCATAATTTGGCTCATCTGTGAAAATCCCAGGGATTACTTTTCCAAAGTATTTTCCAGAATATTTTTTATAATTTTGATGCGTAATTTCTATATACTTTTTAACTGCTTCTGAATTTAAAGTATCAAGATAAGTATAGCCATTATACCAAGCACTTTCTTTTTGAATCTCAACGTTAAATATTAAAATTTTTTGCCCTTCTGATATCTTACTTATTTTTTCTCCTTTTTTTATTCTTCTGTAGTTTTTTATTTTTTCTCCTTCAAATTCAGCGATAAATATAGCAAGTGTATTTTTGTTGAAATTTATTTTTTTAGTATCTTCTGTTTGTATCATTACTAGATGCCTCATTCTATATTTTCTATCTTTAGTAACAAGTCCACCAGCAGCACCTGAAGGCCATCTGTCTTCATCATAAAGATAGGCAAACATTCCAGTTTTTTCTCCTTCATCAGCACAAGCATTTATACACTCAAACC
>JAOAEP010000037.1 GCA_026416755.1 bacterium
GATTTTATTAAAAGTTTGTTGCTAATTCCTGAAGAAAAAATTATTTCAATAAAAGATGGAGAAAAATTGAATATAGGAGAAAAAACTCTTGAGTTTATATATGCTCCTTTTGTTCATTGGCCTGAAACAATTTTAACATATGAGTTTAAAAATAAAGTTCTATTTTCATGTGATTTATTTGGTTCCCATCTTGCAATAAGTAAAATATGGGCAAGTGAAAATGATTTCTTAAAAGGAGCAAAAAGATATTATGCTGAAATAATGATGCCTTTTAGAAATCATATTAAAAACCATCTTGAAAAAATGAAAAATTATGAAATTGAAATTATTGCTCCAAGCCATGGACCTGTTTACGATGTTCCTAAAGTTATAATTGATGCTTATAATGATTGGGTTTCGGATAATGTTAAAAATTGTGTTATTGTTCCTTATGTATCTATGCATGGAAGTATAAAAGTTGCGATTGATTATTTTGTGAAAATGTTGATTGAAAAGGATATAGAAGTTAAACCATTTAATTTAACAAAAACAGATATTGGAGAACTTGCTATTTCTCTTGTTGATTGTGCAACAGTTGTAATTGGAACACCAACTGTTTTGGGTGGTCCACATCCATATGTTTTATATGCGGTTTATCTATTCAAAATTCTAAGACCAAAAACAAAAATTATATCTGTAATTGGTTCTTTTTTATGGGGTACAAATATGTTAAAATATATTGAGGAAAATATAAAAGGAATTAATGTGGAATTTATAGAACCTGTTATTTTTAAAGGGTATCCTAAAGAAGATACATTGGAAAAAATTGAAATTCTTGTGGGGAAAATATATCAAAAACATAAAGAGTTAAGATTGTTATAAAAAGAGGAGGGAATAATGGCAATTTTTTTTAATATAAGTGAAATTTATCAGTTTGCAATAAAGATTGAAGAAAATGGGGAGATTTTTTATAGAAAAGTTGCCCAAAATACAAAAAATAAAGAAGTAAGTGATTTATTTATTTTTCTGGCAGATGAAGAAGTAAGACATAAAAGAATATTTGAAGAACATTTATCAAAGATAGAAAAATATGAACCACCTGAAATTTATCCAGGTGAGTATTTTGCTTATTTGAAAGCATATGCAGAAGAATTGATTTTTCCAAAAAACATAGAAAAAGAATTAAAGAGAGAAGATATTTTAGAAGCCATCAATTTTGGAATTAGAAGAGAATTAGATTCTATTATGTATTATCTTGAAATTAAAGATCTTATACCTGAAACACAGCATTTAGAGCTTGATAAAATAATAAAAGAAGAAAGAAGCCATTTCGTTAGGTTATCAAATTTAAAAAAGCAAATGGAGAGAAAGGAGGTGTGAAAAATGGATAAGGAATTATATAAAGAACTGAATGAACAGATTAGAAAAGAACTTTATTCTGCTTATCTTTATCTTTCAATGGCTTCTTATTTTGATTCTATAAATCTTGAAGGATTTGCCCATTGGATGAAATTACAGGCAAAAGAAGAATTTGGACATGCAATGAAGATATATGATTTTTTGAATGATAAAGGAGAAAGGGTGATTTTAGAAAGCATTGAAAAACCTATTTCTGAATTTTCATCTCCTATAGAAGTTTTTGAAAAGACATTAGAACATGAAAAGAAAGTAACAAAAAGTATAGAAAATCTGTTTAAACTGGCAAAAGAAAAAAAAGATTATGCAACTGAGATAATGTTACAATGGTTTATATCAGAACAAGTAGAAGAAGAAAAACAAGCAAGTATAATTTTAGAAAAGTTGAAAAAGATTGAGGATAAAGATTACTTATTATTTTATTTTGATAAGGAGATGGCAAAAAGAGGAGAGTAAAAATGAAAGAAACAATGGAAAGATTTAAAAAAGCCATTACAGAAGTATCTATGAAAAAATCTGATGAAATGAAGAAATTTTCTGAATTTGTAAATACAGTTCTCAAAGATGGAATACTTGATTTAAAGACAAAAGAATTGATTGCTGTCGGAATTGCTGTTGTTTTGAGGTGTTCATATTGTATAGGAATTCATGTGGATAAAGCGTTTAAAGCAGGGGCTACAGAAGATGAAATACTTGAAGCAGGAATGGTTTCTGTTTTAATGGGTGGTGGACCTGCTTATACATATTTAACGGATTTAGTTGAAGCAATAAAGATGGTAAAAGAAAAAATTTGAAAGGAGGTAAGAATGGAAAGAAAAGGTATTAAAATTGTAAAAGGGAATATTGAAGAAATAGTTGAAAAGTTGAATAAGGCATTGTCTGATGAATGGTTAGCGTATTATCAATATTGGATAGGTGCAAAAGTTGTTAAGGGTAAATTTAGAGAAGAGGTAGCAAATGAATTAAAAGAGCACGCAGATGAAGAATTAAAACATGCTGAAATGCTTGTAGATAGAATAATTCAATTGGGTGGAAATCCTGTTCTTTCACCTGAAGAATGGTATAAATTAACAAATTGTGGATATGATGCTCCTACTGATGCAAATGTTATCTCAGTTTTAAAACAAAATATTAAAGGAGAACAATGTGCTATAGAAGTTTATCAAAATCTTGCAGAGTACTTAAAAGATAAAGACAATATTTCCTACTATATGGTATTAGAAATTTTAAAAGATGAAATTGAACATGAAGATGATTTGATTAATATACTTGAAGATATAAGTTAATAAAAATATTTTTTTAAAATTTATGGAGGTGGATATGAAGAAGATGAGTGAAAAAGTTCTAAATGAGGCATTTTGTGGTGAAAGTATGGCCCATATGAAGTATCTTGCTTTCTCGGATGTTGCTGAAAAAGAGGGGTTTAAAAATATTGCACGTCTTTTTAGAGCAATTGCTTATGCAGAACAGGTTCATGCGACAAATCATGCTAAAGTATTGAAATACATTGGAAATACAGAGGAAAACTTGCAAACAGGCATAGAGGGGGAGACATATGAAGTTGAAGAAATGTATCCTTCTTTTGATGCTATTGTAAATTTACAAGGTGAAGAAAAAGCCCATAAATCAATAAATTATGCTCTTGAAGCAGAAAAAATACATAAAGAATTGTATAAAAAAGCATTGGAGAAAGTTAAAGAGAAAAAGGATATTGATTTAGATGAAATTTACATATGTCCAGTATGTGGATTTACTCATGTTGGGAAACCACCTTCTATTTGCCCAGTATGTAATATTTCAAGTGAAAAATTTTTAAAATTTTAAAAAAGGAGGTAGATATGGTTAAAGAGTTGTATCAAAGCGCTGATTGGAAAAAAGAAAAACATGTTCCTGTAATTGAAATAATTGAGAAAGATAAAGAAAAAGGGGTTAAAATTGAGGTTTCGGTTGGTAAAGAAATTCCACATCCAAATACTACTGCTCATCATATATGTTGGATAGAAGTTTACTTTTTGCCAGAAGGAAATAAATTTCCATACCAAATAGGAAGATTTGACTTTTTATCCCATGGTGCTTCAGTTGATGGACCTGATACAAGTTCAGTTTACTCAGAGCCAGTTGTTCAACTTAAGTTTAAAACACAAAAAGAAGGGAAAATTTTTGCTACTTCCTATTGTAATATTCATGGATTATGGGAAAGTTCAATTGAGTTAAAATTTTAAAAAGGAGGGGACAATGTGTAAAAGTTGTGGTTGTGGAGTGAAGAAAGAAAAGAAGAAATATGTATGTAAAAAATGTGTTAAAGAATCAGAAAAGCAAGAAGTTTGTTGTGGTGAAAAGATGGTAGAAAAATAATGAAAATAGTTGGTATTTGCGGTAGTCCAAGAAAAGATGGAAACAGTGAGATTTTACTTAATGAATTTTTAAAATATTTTAATGGCAAAGCAGAAGTTAAAAAAATAACTTTGAATTCTTTAAAGTTTATTCCGTGTCAAGAGTGTGAGACCATAAGAAAAGATGGTAGATGTAAAATAAATGATGATATGCAGGAAGTTTATAATGAAGTTGAAAATTCAGATTTAGTAGTTGTTGCTTCCCCCATATTTTTTGGTTCTCTTTCAGCCCAAACAAAGATGATGATAGATAGATTTCAATGTCAGTGGCTGGGGATTAATTTTTTTAAAACTTATAGACCTAAAAATAAAATGGGAATATTTATATGTGTTATGGCGACTGAGAGAGACGACTTTGTAGATAATGCAAGAAGTATTATAAGACATTTTTTTAAAACAATTGGGGCAACCTATTTTGATGAGATAATATGTAAAGGGGTCGATGAGAAAGGTAAAGTTAGAGAAAAAAAAGAGTGTTTTGAAAAAATAAAACAGGTTATTAAAAGATGGGAGGTGATTAATAATGAAAATAAAATTTAAAAACGAAAGTTTAACATTAGTTGGAATTTCCTTAGGTTCTGTTGCTCCAGATTTTAGAATAATATCACAAAAAATAGAGATTGTTAAATTATCAGATTTTAAAGATAAAATAAAAATTATAACTTCTTTTCCGTCATTAGATACTCCTGTTTGTGATTTGCAGGTAAAAGAGTTTAACAAAATAGCGACAAACCTTTCTGATAAAGTAGTTATAATTGGTATAAGTTGTGATTTACCCTTTGCTCAGAAGAGGTTTTGTGAAATGAATGAAATAAGAAATGTTTTTGTTTTTTCAGATTATAAATTTCATTCGTTTGGAATAAATTTTGGAGTTCTTATAAAAGAATTAAGATTATTAGCAAGAACAATTTTCATATTAGACCAAGATAATAATATAAGATATTCTGAAATTGTTGAAGAACTTACACAACAACCCAATTATGAGAAAGCATTAATATCTTTAGAAGAGGTAGTAAAATCTAAAGAAAAAAAATGGGAAGAAATAAAATGTTGCAGATGGAAGAAAGAGGAAAAATTTTTTAGTTTAGAATTTCCTATAAAAAAAGAGGGTGATTTAGATATTTTATTAAGGATTTTTTCTCTTTTAAAGGAAGAAAGGAATATTGTTTTTGACTTTTGTTTTACTTATGATAACTATATCAAAGTTTCTATTCCAATTCAAAACTTCAATATAGAAATAGGGAATGTTTTTGAGAGGATTATTTATTAAAAAAGGGGGACCAGATGGAAGTTAAAATATTGGTTTTATATTACAGTATGTATGGTAATACTTATATTTTAGCAAGCGAGATTTGTAAAGGGATTGAAGATGGTAATGGTATTCCTATATTAAGAACTGTTCCAGAAATTTTGCCACAAAATATAATAGAAGAAAATGAAAGAATAAAAAAAGCCAAAGAAATGCAGAAAGATGTTAAAGTTATTAGTTTGGAAGAATTTGAAAATATAGATGGCCTTTTAGTTGGGTCTCCTACAAGATTTGGAAATATGTGTGCACAAATGAGAAACTTTTTAGATCAAACAGGCAATTTGTGGGTTAAAGGTATTCTCGTAAATAAGCCTGTTGGTTTTTTTACCTGTTCAGCAACAATTCATGGTGGACAAGAGACAACACTGATATCAATGATGTTTACCTTTTTACATCATGGTGCTATTATTGTTGGAGTTCCTTATACAATCAAAGAATTACTAGAAACTCAGAAAGGCGGGACTCCTTATGGTGCCTCAGCAGTTGTTGGTCTTAATTCTGATATTCCACCTTCCGAAGTTGAACTTAAAATTGCAAGAAAGTTGGGAGAAAGAGTTACTATAATAGCAAGAAAACTAAAAGAAAGGAGAGAGAATGAATAAAAAAGTAATTTTATATTCAACAAAAACATGTCCATTTTGTAGATTAGTAAAAGATTTTTTAAAACAAAATAATATTGAGTTTATTGATTATGATGTTGGAGAAGATAGAGAGAAACTTGATGAGATGGTAAAGAAAAGCGGTCAAATGGGGGTTCCAGTAATTGATATAGATGGCGAAATTATTGTGGGATTTGATAAAGAAAAAATAAAAGAAGTTTTAGGAATATGAAAATTTATGAACTTGTGATTGTAGGTGCAGGACCTGCTGGTTTAACAGCCGGAATATATGCTGCAAGAAAAAAAATTGATTTTATTATTATTACAAAAGATATTGGTGGGCAAACTTTATATAGTTGGGATATTGAAAATTACATTGGTTATCAATTTATAACTGGCCCAGAACTTGTTGAAAAGTTTAAATTACATATTAGAGAGTTCAATGTTGATATAAGAGAAAATGAATATGTTATGAAAGTTTTAAAGGATACTAAAAATTTTAGGTTGATAACAAATAAAGGAGAATATTTAACAAAAACAGTAATAATTGCAACAGGAAGAAAACCTAAAGAACTTGGTATTGATAATGAGAATAAATTTAAAAATAGAGGTATAACTTATTGTGCAACTTGTGATGCCCCTTTATTTAGAGACAAAGTTGTAGCTGTAATTGGGGGAGGGAATGCTGGCTTAGATGCAGTCTTACAACTTTCAAGAATTGCAAAAAAAATATATCTAATTGAAATAAAAAAAGAATTAACTGGAGACAGATTTGTTATTGAAAAAATTAAAAAAATTGAAAAAGTTGAAATTTTAACAAATAGTCAAGTGATTGAAGTTTATGGGGATAATTTTATTAATGGCATTAAAATTAAAAAGGAAGAAGATATAATTGATTTAAGATTGGATGGGATTTTTGTTGAAATAGGTTCTATTCCAAATTCTGAGATAATTGATTTTGTTGAAAAAAATGAAAATAGAGAGATAATTGTAGATTGTAAAAATAATACTTCTTTTCCAGGTATTTTTGCAGCAGGTGATGTAACAAATGTATTTGCAAAACAAATTATTGTTGCTTGTGGAGAAGGAGCTAAAGCAGCAATTGCTGTTTTTGAATATCTAAAATATATTTAAAAGGAATGATATGACTGTAGCAGTTATTGAGGATGAAAAAGATATCCTTAATCTTATAAGTATGCATCTTAAAAAATCTAATTTTAATGTGAGAGAATTTCAAAATGGAAAAGAATTTTTGGTCTATTTAAATAAGGAAAAGCCAGATATTATTATTCTTGATTTAATGCTTCCTGATATTGATGGTCTTGAAATTTGTAAATATTTAAAAAAAGATGCTAAATTTTCAAATATCCCAATAATAATTTTAACAGCAAAAGGTGAAGAAATAGATAAAATATTAGGTCTTGAATTAGGAGCAGATGATTATATTACTAAGCCATTTTCAGTTAAAGAACTTATTGCAAGGGTAAAAGCAATTTTAAGAAGATATGAGGTTAAGTCAAATATAATTGAAATTGGTGGTATTGTAAAGGTTGATTTAGATAAATATGAAGTTTATGTTAAAGGTGAAAAAATAAATTTGACAACTACAGAATTTAATATATTAAAAATTCTTTTGAGTAAAAAAGGATGGGTTTTCAGTAGAGATAAAATACTTGAGGAATTATGGCAAGGTGAAAAGGCAGTAATTGATAGAACAGTTGATGTTCACATAAAAAAATTGAGAGAAAAATTAAAAGAAGGCGGGAAATTTATTGTTAATGTTAGGGGTGTTGGTTATAAAATAGAGGGATGAGAAAATACTTATTTTTAAAACTTTTAAAAAAATATTTTCTGTTTTTTTTAACCTTCTTCTTTTTTACTAGTTATATCACTTCCGAGTTTTTAAAGAAATTTTATTTTGATAATTTAAAAAAGGATTTAAAAGATTTTGCTTTTAAAATTAAAGGAGAAATTGAAAAAAAAATTGAAAAAGATTATTCAAAACTTATATATGAATTGAAAGAAATTGATAAATTTACAAATAAAAGAATTACTATAATAAATACAGAAGGAACTGTTATAGTTGATTCAAGAGGAGACCCACAATTTATGGAGAATCATAAAAATAGACCTGAATTTATAAAAGCAATTGAAAAAGGAGAAGGATATTCTCTTAGATTTAGTTCCACTTTACGTAAATATATGCTTTATTATGGATATTTTATAAAAGAAAAAGGAATTGTTTTAAGAGTAAGTTTAGAATTAGAGCATGTAAACTTTTTTCTTTCAGAATTAAAGAACAAATTTTCACTTTTACTTTCTCTTTCTTTTTTTACTTTCTTTCTATTTTTTTTACCCTTTATTTGGATTTCCTTAAAAGATGTTTATATTGTTGAAAATTTTATAAATAATCTTGCAGAAGGGAAACATGAAATAAAACTATTAAGTTTGAAAGAAAAAGGTCTTGAAAGAATGATTGAAAATCTTAATAAAATAAGTGAAAACTTGACATTGGTTTATAATGAAATAAAACTTGAAAAAGATTTATCTGAAGTTATTGATTTA
>JAOAEP010000046.1 GCA_026416755.1 bacterium
GAATGACTTTTTAGTCTTGATGGAGTAGAGTGATCTCCTGTGATTCCTATCGCTTCAAAATTCATATTTTTAATCGGTTCAATTTTTTTATCTATTTCTTCAAGAATTTTTACTTTACCTTCAAAATTGTCATCTTCTCCATAACTGTCTGTCTTTTTAATATGAAGGAAAAAAAAGTCATAATCATTATAAATTTTTTTAAGTGTTTCTATTTCTTCTTCTATTGTTTCTCCACATTCAATTACATCCATGCCAACAAGTTTAGAAAGCCCTTTATACATCGGATATGTGGCAATACAGGATGCATTTAATTTATATCTTTCTTTAAATGTTTGAATATCTGGATATGTTGAAAAACCTCTTAAAAGTAAACATTTTGCCTTTGAATCTAAATTTTTTAATATTGATATTACTTTTTCTTCAAATTCATTTAAAATTTCTGCTATAAATTTCCCTTTTTCACTTAATGGTTCAAAATTTTTTAAGGGCATTCCTTCTTTCCCTGGATCATTTTCCGAAACATCTACTGATAGATTTTCACCATTCAATATTAAAGCACATCTATGTTCTTTAACTGTTTGAATTTTTATCTTTACTCCTTTTATTTCTTTTATGTTTTCAGAAATTAACCTAACAATTTTTTCATTTTCTTCAGTTGAAATTCTTCCTGCCCTTCTATCTATCACTATTTTATTTTCATCAATTGTGGCAAAGTTTCCTCTTATAGCAATTTCACCTTTTTTAACTTCAAGTCCAATTCCAAGACATTCAAGAATTCCTCTCCCAATTTGGATTTCAATAGGGTCATATCCAAAAAGAGCAATGTGTCCTGGACCACTTCCAGGAGTAATTCCAGGAAGAACAGGGATTATAAGTCCACAGGAACCAATTTTAGCGAAATAATCAAGATTTGGAGTATTTGCTGTTTCAAGTTCTGTTTTTCCTGCTTCTGGATGGGGTAATCCTCCAACACCGTCAAGAACTATAAGTAAAATTTTTTTGTCATTTTTTTGTATAATTTCTGGTAAGATTTTTTCATATTCCATTTTTTCTCCTTTTTCATTTAAATATCTTTGCTATAAAACTTTTTTTAATCTCAACTGCTTTGTAAGGGCAAACTTCAAAACAACATAAACATAATATACATTTTTTTCTGTTAATTTTCAAATTATTTAAAATTGCTTTAACAGGGCATATATCATAACAAGCATAACACTTTTTACATTTTTCTTCTTTTATTACAGGTATTACTCTTAAACATTTTGCGATAGGTGAGATTAGTTTTGAAAGGAAATTATTTTTAATGAAAAAAAATTTTTTTGTTGGTGGCAATGCAAAATTTTTTATTTCTTTAAAATTTCCTATTATTTCAGGTTCTGAAAATTCATATTTGTCAATATAAATTTTTATAAAATTTAATCTTTCGGGTTCTATGCCAACCAATTTACAACACACATAATCAACATCTATTGGTTTTTCTCCTATGATGATATACCCAATATTTCTCAATTTTCCTGAGGATGGTCCATCGCCTTCCATTCCGATTATCCCATCAACTACTGTTAGAAAAATTTTATCTTCTATTTTTTTATAAAATTCAATAAGAAAAACAGAAAAATCATAGGAAGAAATAAATTGAGTATGTAATAAACTTTTTTTAATTCCTGGTATTAATCCATATAAATTTTTAATCCCAAGTGTTAAAGTTGTTAAATTGTGTGTTTTAAATTTCGGAACATTTAAGATGGAATATTCTTTTATAAAGGAAGTTATGGGAACTATAATTTTTCTTTCTTTAATTATTATTTCTAAAGGGATTGACTCTTCAAATTTTTTTAATCCCACTCTATATTTTTTGGCTAACTCCTTATATCCACATTTTTCCCAATATTTTTCAATTGGTATTGTCATCCCTGCAGGACTATCCCCTATAATAATCTTTCTATCTCTAAAAATTTCAATAATTGCAGATAAAACAGATGGATGAGTTGTAACACCTTCTTCTGGTATTCTTGCAGAAAGCATATTTGGTTTTATGAGAATTTTTTTAGGGGAATTTTTGCTCTCAAGTAATTTTATTCCTTCTTCTATCTTTTTATAAATTAGATCCTTTTCATATTCTGTACACTCAAGAATAATGACTTTTTTTTTCATATTGAAAAGATTATATCATAAAATTTGATTTTTATTTTGGAGAATTTACGTTTATAATATTATATAAGAAAAAGTTGTCAAAAAACTAATATAATCCAATGATAATAGGAATACCGAAAGAAATAAAAGAAGAAGAATATAGGGTAGGGATTTTACCTAGTACAGTTAAAAAACTTGTAGATA
Source organism: bacterium (assembly GCA_026416755.1). Taxonomy (GTDB): domain Bacteria; phylum Ratteibacteria; class UBA8468; order B48-G9; family JAFGKM01; genus JAMWDI01. The sequence continues at coordinate 2,338 of JAOAEP010000046.1, forward strand.
AAAAACATAAGGTTCTTGTTGAAAAAAATGCTGGGATAGGGGCAGGAATTAAAGATGAAGAATATGAAAAAGCAGGTGCAGAAATAGTTGAAGACCATATATCTGTATTTAAAAATTCAGAATTGATTATTAAAGTCAAAGAACCATTACCTTCTGAATATGATTTATTCCAGGAAAATCAAATAATATTTACATTTTTCCACTTTTCCTCTAATAAAGAAATGACAGAAACTCTTATAAGAAAAAAAGTTATATGTATTGCATATGAACTTGTTGAAGAAAATGGAGTTCTTGTTATATTAAGACCCATGAGTGAAATTGCAGGAAAATTGAGTATTCAACAAGGGATGAAATATTTGGAAAAAGAATATGGAGGTAAAGGAATTCTTTTGTCAGGAGCAGAAGGTGTTAAAAAAGGAAAAGTTGTTATTTTGGGTGGAGGGGTAGTTGGTTATAATGCTGCTAAAGTCGCTTATAATATTGGTGCTGATGTTACCATTTTTGAAATAAAAGAAGATAAAATAAAGTTTCTTAAAAAAGAATTTCCTAAGGCAAAAGTTTTATATTCGGAAAAAGAAAAAATAATAGAAGAAATAAAAAATGCAGATGTTATTATAGGTGCTGTTTTACTTCCTGGGAGAAGACCACCTTTATTAATTAAGGAAGAAGATTTAAAATTGATAGAAGAGGGGACAGTTATTGTTGATGTTTCAATAGATGAAGGCGGAGTTTTTGAAACAAGTCATCCTACAACTCATAAAAATCCAATTTATATTTATAAAGGGATTGTTCATTATTGTGTTCCCAATATCCCAGGAGTTGTTCCTAGGACTTCTACCCATGCTTTATGTAATATAACAGAAAAATATGTATTACTTCTTGCAGAAAAAGGGTTAAAAGCAATTGAAATTTCTCCAGAATTAAAATCAGGATTATCAATTAAATGTGGAGAAATAGTAAATCCAAAACTTACATCTATTGTTTAATCTTAAAATACTCTAAAATTTTTTTATTTATATTTTGGGCCGTGCAGGACTTGAACCTGCGACCTACGGATTAAGAGTCCGCCGCTCTTCCGGTTGAGCTAACGGCCCATGATAAAAATGCGCCTGGCGCGACTCGAACGCGCAACCCTCTGCTTAGAAGGCAGATGCTCTATCCTGTTGAGCTACAGGCGCTTTGATTAATATATATTTTAATAATTTGTAATTCAAAAGTCAACCACTTTATTCAAAATTTTTTATATCTGGTTTTTATGTTATAATTTTTTTTATGAAATTTGTTTATATAATTTTAATTATTTTTCTTTCCGCATTAATTGGAACTGTTATTGGTGAATTTATTATTTATTTTACTCCTACCTCTTTTCCATATCATCAGTTTTTAACTTTTAGATTAACCCCATTCTTTGAAGTCCATCAAATAGACCTTATCGTATTTAATCTCTCATTTTCTTTTAAGTTCAATTTTAATTTTTTTACACTTATTGGTCTGGTTATAGGTTCAATTTTTTCTCTTAGAAAAGTATAATTTTAATATGATGAGGAATAGATATTATATAAAAACATATGGTTGTCAGATGAATTTTTATGATTCAGAAAGATTAAAGACCTTACTGAATAAAGAGGGATTTTCAGAAGTGAAAGATTTAGAAACTGCTGATTTTATAATTGTAAATACCTGTTCAGTAAGAAAACATGCAGAAGATAGAGCAATTTCTTTTTTGGAATCACTTAAAAGTTCTAAAAATAAAAAAGTTTTTTGTCTTGTTGGGTGCACACCTTCACTTTATAAAGAAGAAATTTTTGAGAGATTTGATTTTATAGATATAATATGTGGTCCTAATTCTTATAAAAAGTTTGTAAATACTTTAAAAGAATATTCTGGAGGAAAAATAGGATTATTTGAAGAAGATGAGATTTTGTATCAAGAAACTTTGGTTCCATATATTGAAAAAGGTAAAATTACTTCTTTTGTTTCTATCACAAAGGGTTGTGAAAACTTTTGTAGTTATTGTGTGGTTCCATATACGAGAGGGAAACTTATAAGTAAACCCATTAACATTATTATTGAAGAGATAAAAATTCTTATTGATAAGGGAGTGAAAGAAATTTTTCTGATTGGGCAGAATGTAAATGAATATGGAAAAGATATTGGTGAAAATTTTATTGACCTACTTATAAGAATTCATGATTTTGATGAAATTTTAAGAATAGGATTTTTAACTTCACATCCAAAAGACATTTCGGATGACCTTATAAATTTATTTAAAAAACTACCTAAACTTTATAAACACCTTCATTTACCACTTCAGTCAGGTTCAGATAAAATATTAAAATTAATGAATAGAAAATATACGATTGACCAATATTTAAAAATAATTGAAAAAGTAAAAAAAGTATCTCCTAATATTTCTATAACTTCAGATGTAATTGTTGGATTCCCATACGAAGAAGATGTTGATTTTGAAAAGACATATAAAGTTATTGAAGAAATTAAGTTTGATGATCTTTATGTTTTTAAATATTCACCTAGACCGAAAACTGTTGCGAATGAATATCCTGATAATGTTTTGAAAGAGGAAAAAGAAAGGAGACACCAACTTATACTTAATTTACAAGAAAAAATATCTTTAATGAGAAATATGAAAATGGTTGGGGAAATAGATAATGTTTTTATAAGGAAAAAAAGTATAAAAAAGGAAGGCACATATATAGGAAGGACATTTAACAATAAACCAGTATTGATAGAAACAGATATAAAAGATATAGAAGGGAAAGTTTTAAAAGTAAAAATTATAAAAGGTGAAAGACATTATTTATGGGGAGAAATTATTTAAACATTTTTGCCCTTTTATGTGAAAGGAACATCATTGTGACCGTTATCATAAGCAAAAAAAATGATATAATGATTTTTGATAATTTAACTTCTGAAGGTAAAATTTCCCCCCTTTTAATTATTTCTATCCTTAATGCATGAATATCTCTTTCACCCATATGTTTGGTACATTTTATATTATAAGTACCATAAATTTTAACTATATCTCCTTTTATTCTGTACCTTCCAAGATTTTTTATTTTTTCTGCATCTTGTTTATTTATTACAACACCTATTGCTATATCTTTAAATTCGTCCTTTATGTTAACCCATTTTTCATTACCTTGTCCCATTATATCCCCAATTGCTTCGCCCACAATTATAACTTCTTTATTATCATATTTTTCTCCTCTTTCATAAAGTTCATCAATCTTTATAATTTTTTCACTTCCTTTTAGAATAAAACTCAAAATTAACAATAAAAACATAATTTTTTTCATTCAGGACTCCTTAAAGAAAGCAAATATCTTATAAACACAAATATAGACATAAATTCTAATCTTCCAATCCACATTTCAATTATATAAACTACTTTTAAAAAATTGGGCATATTTGGATTCGTTATTCCTACAGAGAGACCAACATTTGCACAAGCACTTGTTGATTCAAAAAGAGAGTGAAGAAAGGGATAACCAAAAAAAGTTCCTATAATTCCACCAATAAGATATGTAGTTATATACATCATTATAATTATTGAGGAGGTTTTTATGTGTAGATCGGAAAGATAAATATCTTTTATATGATGGAACTTTTCAACTATAACAGTAGAAAATGGGAAACTATAACCTTTAACTTCTTTTTTTATTTCTTTGAACATCAATCCTATCCTCAACATTTTAATTCCACCAGAAGTTGAACATGAACAACCTCCAAATCCCATTGCAATTATTAAAAAAATTAGTGAAAAATCATTCCAATTCTTAAGAAAATATGGATCTATGTTTGAATAACCAACACCTGTGTGTCCTGATATAATTTGGTAAGAAACAATTCTAAAACTAGAAAGAAAATCGCTATTAAAAGTTTTAATATAACCAATGAAAGAGAATAAAGTAAGAATAGTCAAACTTAATAAAAAAACTTTTAACTCATAATTTTCAAAAATTTCTTTAAATTTACCCGTCCATACTGCATAATGGAGTCCAAAACTAATAGCACCAAGTATAACGACAAGGGCTGTAACTATATCCAAAAGAGTACTATGATAATAATAAATATTTTGTGTTTGAACACTGAAACCTGCAGTATCCCATCCCGCCATAAAAATGCAGATACCATGAAAAAAAGCACGAGAAGGACTTATACCATGAAATATATTTAAAAACGAAATTATAAGTGTAAAAATTATAAGATAACACAATGAAACAGTCCAGATAAATTTTGCTGTTTGAACTACATTGGGAAGAATTTTTTCTTCCCTTGCTTCCCCAACGTAAATTTTAAAAGCAGTTGCCCCTTTAAAAAATATCAAAAGTCCTACAAGAATAATTCCTTGTCCTCCAATAAAACACATAAAATGACGCCAGAAATTATAAGAATATGCCATATGGTCAAGGTCATTAACAAGAACAAGCC
>JAOAEP010000088.1 GCA_026416755.1 bacterium
TAATAGAAATATTAAAAACAAAAAGTAAAACAAAATTCCCTTATATACCAGGATTTCTTGCCTTTAGGGAAGGAGAAAATATTATTAAATTAATTGAAAAAATTGAAAAAGATATAGATTGTTTTATTTTTGATGGGCATGGTATTGCTCATGATAAAAAATTTGGACTTGCCTCACATATAGGTATTTTAATTGAAAAACCGACTATTGGTTGTGCAAAAAGAATATTATATGGGATATATTCAGAACCACCTCATTTTCCTCTTGCCTCAACTTTTATAAAAGACCAAGAAGGAGAAATTATAGGACATGCTTTAAGAACTTATAATGGGAATATTCTATTTATTTCCCCAGGACACTTAATTGATTTTAAAGATTGTCTTCAAATTATTATTAAATGTCTTAAAGAAAATTACTCCCTTCCTTATCCTTTATACCTTGCTCACCAAAATTCTAAAATATAAATTTCAGAAATATTTTTTATCTATTATCTCTTGTTAGAAACTTGTGAGTGAAATAAAACAATTTTTCTTCAATTTTTTCTTTATTAAGGATACAACCAGGGTCAGGAGAAATAAAATTACCAAAATAGGCATAACTTCTTGCCACACATCCTCCACAAACAGAAAAATATTTTCCTTTACAACCACACCTTTCAGGATGATTTCTTCTATCTCTTATTATATTTAAAACATCAGAATTATCCCAAACATCAAGTAAATGTTCTTTTCTTATTTCTCCATTCTTCTTTATATTGCCTATATAAACATTTGGCATAAAAACACATGGAGTTATACTTCCATCTGGTTGAATTGCTATATATGCTCTTGCTGCCCCACAACCACCTATAAGTTCTACAAGATTTTTAAGTTTCTTTGCATTTCCACTTGTAAAATGCCCTATTACCGCAATATCACCCAATCCATTTTCATACATTTGTTTACAATATCTTCCAAATTGAGGGGCAGTAGATAAAAGTGATTCTTTACCTTGTTTTAAGTCCTCATAGAAGATTTCAAATAATTTTTCCCTTTCTTCACACGTTAAATCATTGCCAAAATCTGCTCTTCCGCATGGTATATAATTATATAAAACAACTTTTCTTATTCCAAGATTCTCTCTTAATTTAATCATTTCTGGAATTTGATTTTTAATAATTGCATTTTCTCTTGCAACAGTAAATGAAATACATACTTTATCCGCTTCTCCAACTTCTATTAAATTTTTAATTCCAGTTATTGCTTTTTCAAAAGCACCTTTTACCCCTCGAAACTCATCATGGATTTCTGGAGTTGCTGCATCCAAACTTATTCCATAATATGCGAAACCTATTTCTTTTAATTTTTCTGCTACTTTTTTTGTAATAAGGGTCCCATTTGTATTTATTGACATATATAACCCACCTTCTTTACCTATTTTTGCAAGTTCCCAAAAGACAGGGTCTATTAAAGGTTCTCCTCCAGCAAAAGCGAAAGTTGGAATATTTGTTTTTATTATTTCTTCCATAACTCTTATTTTTTCTTCTTTTGTAAGTTCACTCGGAAGTCCTTTTGATAAAACTCCAGCATCTTCATAACAATGTTTACATCTTAAATTACATCTTCCTGTTATATTCCAAACAACCATAAGTGGTTCTCCAAAAACAAGTGGCTCTCTTACTCCGAATTTTACAATTGTTTCCGCTGTATTCAATATTGATTTTTTTATAATAGGATTTTTAATGTATTCCTTTAGTTTACTTCTTTCAATATCAAAAATTTTACAAATATGGTCAAAAATAATATAAGGAACGATTGTCTCTTTATCTTTTAGAATTCTTTGAATTATACTTCTTGTATCTGTGCTAAATTTTTCAACAAATTCTTCAAGTTTTGTTATACCATTTTCATCTTTATCAAGGGAGGTAGAAATTATTTTTCTTGTAAATGGGCTATTTAATGTTTTATATAATGTTCCATTTTTCAAACTTTCAGATAAAATATCAGGATGAAATGGGAACTTATTTAAATTCCAAAGTCCCATAATTCACCCCCTTTTTCAACTAAATCTCCTCATATTCAATATCTTTAAGTTTAATATTTATCTCTTTGAAAATTTTTCTCAATGTCTCATGGCTTATATTTTCTATGATTTTATTTTCTTCAAGATATTTTTTAAGTTTATAAAGTGTCCATTTGGAAAATAAAAGACCAAGTTTTCTTGGAGAAACCTTTGCAATTTTTATAATTTTTTCTTTTGTTTTTTTCCCAAACTTCTCTTTTTTGCCTGTTTTTGGAGAATTTATAATCGCTTCAATTCCACCCTCATTATATCTATGTATCCATTTTCTCAAGTGGTTTGGATGTAAACTTATAATTTTTCTAATCTCACTTACTTTATATCTATGAATACCTGAAAGAATTATAGTTTGAACCCTCTTTTTTATATATTCTTCTCCGCATCTTAACATTTTATACAATTTTTTTACATCTTTCTTTTTTACATTTGCAAATAATAGTTTTGCCATTTAACCCTCTTTTTTGAAATTATTATACCCTATTTTTTGAAATTGTAAATATAAAAATATTATGTTAATATTTTTTTATGAATGAACTTGAACTTGTAGAAAGAGCAAAAACAGGGGATACAAAAGCATTTGAGGAACTTGTAAAATTAACTCAAGAAAAAATATATAATCTTGGTCTTAAAATACTTGGCAATAGAGATGATGCAGCGGATATCTTACAAGAAACATATATAAAAGCATATGAAAATTTACCAAAATTTGAAGGAAAATCATCTTTTTCTACATGGCTTTACAGAATAGCCACAAATTTTGCTTTAATGAAATTAAGAAAAGAAAAATATAAAAAAATATCTATTGATGAAATAAAGAAATCCTCTGATGAAAACTATAAACTTGAAATTTCTGATTGGTCAAATAGTCCTTATTTTCAATATAGAAATGAAGAACTTAAAGAAATTTTAAATAATGCAATAAACTCCTTACCTCCAAAATATAAGACAATCTTTATATTACATGACATAGAAGGCCTTTCAATTGGAGAAATTTCAGAGATTCTTTCATTATCTATTCCAACTGTAAAAACAAGAATTCATAGAAGTAGATTATTTTTAAGAGAAAAACTTTCTGAATATTTTAAGAAAAAGGGGAATTCAAATGAAATGTAGAGAAATAATAAAACTACTTTCAGAATATATTGATAGAGAAATTGAAAAAGAAGAAAGAGAAATTATAGAGAAACATATAAAATTATGTAAAAGATGTGAATCAATTCTACATACCACTGAAAAAACAATCTTTTTCTCAAGGACTTTATACAAAAATGAAAAGATACCCAAAAAGATTGAAAAGTCCCTTTTTTATCAAATAAGAATTAGATATAAAAAGTGAAACCTCCTTTCTTTTTATATCATCTAAAAAATGAAAAAAAAGAAAGGAGGTGATAAAAATGGCAAAATTAGCAAAATGGAATCCAATAAAAGAAGTGCTTGATTTAAGAGACGATTTTGATAGATTAATTGATAGATTTTTCTCAAGAGATTTTGAGATATGGGAAGGGGTACGTGCTTTTGATGTTGACATCTATGAAGATGAAGATAATGTAATAGTTAAAGCAGAAATCCCGGGTATGAATAAAGAAGACATCTCTGTTTCACTTACAGAAGATACAATTACCATATCCGGGAAAAAAGCAGAAGAAAAGAAAGTTGAAAAAGAAAATTACTACAGAAAGGAAATTAGAACAGGTAGTTTCTCCAGAAGTTTCACACTTCCTTGTGGTGTAGATAAAGAAAAAGTAAAAGCAGTTTATAAAAATGGCATCCTTGAGATAACCCTTCCCAAATTAGAAAAAGAGAAAACAAAAGAAGTAAAAATTGAAGTTGAATAATAAAAAGGGGGGGTATATGCCCCCCATTCTTTTATTTAAAAGAGGGATAAATTGAAAAAAGTAATTATTATTGGAGCAGGACCCGCAGGACTTTCAGCAGGAATTTTTTTAGCAAGAGACAAAATTCCCACCCTCATAATTGAAAAATTTTCTCCAGGAGGAAACATGCTTTTAACAGAAGAAATAGAAAATTATCCTGGATTTCCTAATGGAATAAGTGGATATAAACTTTCAGAAAATATGAAAGAGCAGTTTTTAAAGTTTGGAGGGGAGATAAAATTAGGAGAAGTGGAAAGAATTGATTTAAATGGTAATAAAAAAATAATTAAACTTAAAAATGGAGAGTTCTTGGAAAGTGAATTTCTTGTTATTGCCTCTGGTTCTACAAGAAAAAAACTCCAAGTAAAAGGAGAAGATGATTTTATAGGAAAAGGTGTTTCTTATTGTGCTATTTGTGACGGTGCTTTTTTTAAGGAAAAAGAAGTTGCTGTTATTGGAGGAGGAGATTCGGCTTTAGAAGAAGCAATTTATTTAACTAAATTTGTAAAAACTTTATATTTAGTTCATAGAAGAGAAAAATTAAGGGCTAAAAAATATTTACAAGAAGAGGCAAAAAATAATAAAAAAATAAACTTTATTCTTCCTTATATAGTAAAAGAAATAAAAGGAAAAGAAAAAGTTGAAAGTATAATTTTAGAGAATACTTTAAAAGAAGAAATTATAGAGTTAAAAGTTGATGGTATATTTATTTCAGCAGGACAAAAACCAAATTCTGAATTTTTAAATGGGATAGTTAAAACAGATAAAAATGGATTTATAATTGTAAACGAAAAAATGGAAACAAATATACCAGGAATTTTTGCCTGTGGAGATGTAATAAAAAAATCATTATATCAAATAATAACCGCAGCAAGTGAAGGAATGATTGCAGGTTTTTTTATAGAAAAATATATTGAAAATCTATAAGTTTTTGTAAAATTCTTCAGGTTTTAGTGAATCAAATCTAAAATTATTTTCAATCAAAAATTTTCTTATATCAAGACATAAATGGCATTTATTTACATAACCATCCTTTCTTTTATATCCATAACTTTCTGCCCATAATAGTAATTCATATATATCATTTAAAAGAAATTTTAAAACTTTATCTTCATCATTTATCCCTTTTTCTAAAACTTCCTCATAATTACCTATGGTTATTCCAGCACAAAAACTTGGCATATAATTTCCATAAAGGTCTATATGTATGTGATATGGATTTAAAAATTCATAAACACAATTCGCTCTTTTAAATTTCTCAGCAGGGAACTTAAAAAACCACTTATCAAGAGTGTATAAAACTTTTCCTTTTGGTACAATATATGTTTTAAGAAAGTTAATAAAATTTTTCTCGCCAATTAAGTTTAGGCATTTTTCAAAAGAAAGATTCCCTTTTATATTTAAATCTTTAATAAGTTTGTAACCTGAAATTGTATAAAAAGATACATTTTCACTACCAAAAATTTCAATTGATTTTCTCATTGCAATTTCAAAGTTTTCAATAGGAACTTTATCTACATAAAATATAGAATAACTTAACATAATTGAATTTAGACCATTTTCTTTTAGCTTTTTTAATTTTTCTTCAGTTATTTGAATATTCTTTGCCCAATAACAATTTGTCTCAACAAAAAAAGGAATTTCATATTTTTTACATAATCTAACACTTTCTAATAAAAGTGGAAAATTTATAAATGGTTCTCCTCCAGTTAAATGTAGTGAAGTAAAATTTTTTATATTTTTTAATGTTTTAATAATCTTTTCTAATTTTTCAATATTTATCCAACTATTCCATTTTCCATGGCAATTATAAAGGCAATGAATACAAGAAAGATTACATTGATATGAAAGAATAATCCCTCCTGAATATGGTCCAGGAATTTTCATTTTATTTCAAGAAAATTTTTTAATATTTTTTTACCTTCTTTTGTTAATATAGATTCAGGATGAAATTGAACTCCAAAAATTTTATATTCTTTATGCCTAACACCCATTATTTCTCCATCTTCTGTCGTTGCAGTTATTTCAAGACAGTTAGGTAAACTTTCTTTTTCTATCACAAGAGAATGGTATCTGGTAGCCACAAAAGGATTTTCAATTCCCTTGAAAATATCTTTTCCATTATGGTAAATTAAGGATGTTTTTCCATGCATAAGTTTTTTAGCATAAGTAATTTTACCACCAAAAACATATCCAATACATTGATGTCCAAGACAAACTCCAAGTATAGGTACTTTACCTGCAAACTTTTCTATTAACTCACAAGAAATCCCTGCATCTTCTGGTCTTTTTGGTCCGGGAGAAATAACAATTCTATCAGATTTCATTTTTTCAATTTTCTTTATATCTATTTTATCATTTCTAAAAACAATAATTTCTTCTCCAAGTTCTCCAAAATACTGAACAAGATTATAAACAAAAGAATCGTAATTATCTATCATCAATAACATTTTTATATCCTTTTTGAATATTCATAAGCCATAATAAGTCCTTTGGCTTTATTTTTTGTTTCTTCATACTCTCTTTCAGGAATAGAATCCGCAACAATTCCTGCTCCTGCTTGAACATATATTTTTTTATCTTTAATAATAAATGTTCTTATAGTTATACAGAAATCCATACTCTTTTGTAAACTGAAATATCCAACCGCTCCTGCATAAGGTCCTCTTTTTACCTTTTCAATTTCTTCAATAATTTCCATCGCCCTTACCTTTGGTGCTCCTGTTAC
>JAOAEP010000090.1 GCA_026416755.1 bacterium
TTAACAGGAAGACCTTCAAGCCCATACATAATATAAATTGGCTCTGCTAATTTTGCTGACAAAAATTCTCCTTTTGGATCTGCCCATAAATCTTCATCAGCACTTGCAACATATACAGGTCTTGGAGCAATTAAAGCAATAAGCATGTGTTGGTCAATTGGTAATTCATCTTCTTTATCATTAAAATTTTTGAAATTCTCGCAGAACCAATGGGGAAATGCAGTATTTATAATCTTTAATGTTTCTCCATATTTCCTTCTACTTAAAGCCGCACCTCCACAACCAGAATCATTAGAAATAACAATTGCAAATCTTTCATCTTGTGCACCTGCCCATAAAGCGGTCTTACCAAGCCGTGAGTGTCCGAGAACAATAACTTTTTTGGAATCTATTTCACCATCTTTCTCAAAATAATCCATAATTCTACTTAAAGCCCAGGCCCATGCACTAATTGCTCCCCAAGCATCAGGTGGTCTTTTATCTCCAAAAAGATAATCAAAAGCACCAAAAACACCATATTTATAACAATCAGGAAAATCAGGAACAATATCATTATAATTACAGGTAGCAAATCCATATCCCCTTTTAATAATAAGTTGAATAGGATATCGTGAGGACTTTTCTCCCCTATTTTCTTCTTTTGGTATAATTTTTATTCTTTCTTTAACATTCCATATTGGATTTAATGGTATTCCCTTATCATTTATAACCGCATGATTACCTTCAAAATTAAGAATTAAAAATATAGGTATAGGAGAAGAAAATTTTATAGGGAGGTAAATTAATACATCTATATATACATCTTCCTTAAAAAAAATTCTTACAATTTTTCTTATTGCTAATCCTTCAAGTGCTTTTTTATCATAATCAATTATCTCAAACCTCAAATTTTCAAGTTTTTCAAGTGGGGCTCTTCCATACATAAATTTTCTGAATAACTCAAGAATTTCTGGCCTTCTTTTATTGATCCATATATCAAGTGTTTTTACTTCAGTTCCGTCAAGACATGTTAATAAATTAGGTAATATATATAAAGGAACTTTTTCCTCATCATAAATAACATTTGGCTGTTGATTACTTAATTTTTTTACCAACTCTGGATCAGGTTTCCATCCCATAAATTATTAATTTACAATAACTTGTCTTACTTCCTTTGTTATAAGTTTTCCATCTCTAAAGTATTCAACAGTGACTGTTCTTTTGTTATTTACTAATTGTCCTGGTGTAGCAACTATTTCTTCTTTTACTCCGCTTTCAGTCACTCTTGAATACTTAACAACCATATTTGATTTACCTGCTTCATTTGCTGCCTGTGTAACAACATCTTTATTCGCCTCCACTACTTTCTCTCCTTCCTTTTTCTCCATTGTATGCCCTATCCATCCACCTGCAACAGCACCGGCAGCAGCACCAATTATAGCACCTCTCCATGGTTTATTTGAATCAAGAATTGCTCCTAATATACCACCTGCAACTGCTCCAATTGTCGCACCCTGTTTAGTTTTCTGAGAAAGGTCTTGTATTGTCTCACAACCACTAAAAATTAAACCCAAAATCAACAAAAAACTTATAACTTTTTTCATTTTAAACCTCCAATATTTTTATAAAACCTTCTCATTATTCACTTACAATAAAAAAACTAACCTTTCTTACACCAGGCCATTCTTTTTTAGGGACCTCAATTTCACCTTCTGCTTTAGTTTTTAATTGACTTTCCAAAATTCCCTCTTTCTCAATAAGATATTTTTTAACAGCATTAACTCTTTTTTCAGAAAGTTTAAGATTATAATCAGTAGCCCCTTCAGGAGAAGCAGACCCCACCAGAAGAACTTTTAAATTGTTATCTTTAATAATCTTAGCATTACTTTTAAGTTTCTTTATACTTTCTGCTGTAAGTTTTGCACTGTCATAAGGAAAATAAACATCAACCAAATTATATGTAGAAACTTTAACTTTCTCAACAGGTTTTTCTACTACTTTCTCAACAGGTTTTTCTACATATACTATTTTTTCAACTGGCTTTTCTACTATTTTCTCAACTGGCTTTTCTACTATTTTTTCTACTATTCTCTCAACTGGTTTTTCCACCACTCTTTCTACTATTTTCTCAACCGGTTTTTCTACATATATTATTTTTTCAACTTCTTTATAAACTACTTTTTCTGGTTCACAACTTTTTCTTACCGGCTTTTTCTCTACTGGTTTTTCCTCTTCAACTTTTGCTTTTTTACTTCCAACAAATATATAACCTCTATTACCCCAAACTTCATTTTCTTTACCTTCTGGAGGTTTATTTGGCATCCACCAGTATCCATTCTTTTCTTTATCATAAACAGGTGCCTTTTCCGCTCCTGACTTGCCATACCAAGAAAATTCTTCTGGTATAGATATTTCTGAAGAGGTCTTCTGAGAGAAACCTTTGGTTACAAACAAAGAAAAAATAACTACTCCTATAATAATAAATATTACCTTTTTCATCCTTACCTCCTTTCTTTTATAATTTTAAACTTTTTTTTCTTTTAATAAATCCCTTATTTCTGTTAAAAGTATTTCTTCTTTTGAAGGAGCAGGTGGAGAAGGTGGTAATTCCTGTTGTCTTTTAAGTTTATTTATCCCCTTTACAATAAAGAAAAGAGCAAAAGCAACTATAAAAAAGTCAACAAATGTCTGAATAAATCTCCCATAATTAAGTGTAACTGGAGGTCTATCACCAATCCCTTTCAATGTAAATGCGAGTCCTGAAAAATCAACCCCTCCAAGTAAAATTCCCAAAGCAGGCATTAAAATATCATTTACAAGTGAAGAAACAATTCTCCCAAACGCTGCTCCTATAATTATTCCAATCGCAATATCCAACATATTCCCCTTTACTGCAAATTCCTTAAACTCTTTAATTAATTTTTTCACATTATCTCCTTGTGTTTTAATCTATTGGAGTATTAAGTTTCTTTTCTTCTACTTTATATGAAAAACCGGTTTTGGTATCATATGTTATAATAAATGTGTACTGTGTATCAGGTTGAATTTCTTTTTTAATTACCTCCTTATACTCCTTAATTTTTTCTTTTTTAGCACCAAGAAGAATATTAAATAGACCTGTTGGTTCTTTATAATGAGTGGAAACTATTTGAATATCATATATACCTTTTGTTATTTCAAATGAATCTTCGGGTTTTGTTTTTGATTGAAGTTCCTTTAAATTCCAATTTGTTTCTTCTGTCTTTTTGTATTGAAAAGAAACTTCTATAATATCGTTTTCACCCCAAATAATTACATCCTGTTTTGTTGTAGTTGTTTTTTGGATTTCTGGAACTGATAATTGAAGAATAACTTTTGCAGGAAAATTACTTCTTTTTTCTTCCATTGACGTTCTGAATTGATAGGGTAAAAATCGTTTCTTTCCTTCTTCAAAAGAATGCTTCAAAACAAATGTCTTTCCAGGTATTATAAAAACTCTATATGCTTCAGCATAGTCACCACTAACAAGTATAACAGAGTTATTACCAACTGGCACATCTTCAAGAGTTATAGGAGGAACTGCATTTATTTTTTGACCGTTAAGATATATTGTTACATTTTCCTTATCAGTTATTATTGTCAATTTCCCTTTTCCCTTCTCTATAGGCTTAGAAGTAACAGGTTTTTCTGCTTGTTTCTCCATTGTCAATTGTAAAATAATAACCTCATTTTCAATAATTTTTACTGTTTGAGTAATAGGAACATAACCTGAAAGAGTTGCTTTGAGTGTATGGTCCCCTGGTTTTAACACTGTAAGAATAGGTGTCTTCCCAACATTTTTCCCATCTATTTCTATGTTAACTTCTGAAGGAGTACTGGTAATTCTTAAATAACCTTCTTGTGCAAAAATTGACAATGAAAAAAACAAAAAAATAAATACTGTAAAAAAATTTTTTCTCACTTTTCTCACCCCCTTTTTAAGTTATTATTTCTTACGAATCTTTTCATTTTTATATTTTTTCGTCTTTCCTTGAATTAATTATAATCTTTTCTAAAAACCTGTCAAATTTTTCGGAATTTCTCAGAAATAAAATTGATGAAGTTTATTGATTGAAACTTAACATTTATCTTGAAAATTAATCCTTCTTCCCACCACCTTATAAGTAAGAGGAAATTGTCTAATAAAATATTAAATAAAAATTTACTTTGGTCTTTATCAATTTCATATGCTTATTTTATAGAATAAAGAATATTTTTTAAGTTTTCATAGCACTTTTTTATACACTCAATTGGTTGATAAGCATAACTTTCCTGTTCAACTATATACCACTCTGTCTTTCCAATTTCATTACAAGTTTTTAAAAATTCTCTCCAATTTATATCCCCTTCGCCTAATATTGCCTTGTCATTGCTTGAGGAAAACTCTTTTAGATGCACCGTCAAAGCCCTTCCTGGATATCTTTTAATAATCTCTATAAGTTCCCCAGGCATAACTCCTCCTCTCATTGCATTTCCTGTATCAAGTTGCATAACTACTTCAGAAATTGTATTTTTAAAAAATATATCCCACAAGTATTGGCCATCTATTTTTTGAAATTCAAAAGCATGATTATGATATCCAACATACATTCCTTCTTTTCTTACTTCTTCAGAAATTTTATTGAAAAGTTTAGCATTTTCTATCCATCTTTCTCTTGAATTTCTAATTTCTTCAGGTAATACTGCAACTATCAAATATTTATTATTTATAATTTTGTTAAACTCAATTGTTTTTTTAAGTTCATCTCCTAATAAATCATTTATTCTAATATGCGTTCCAGCAACTTTCAAATTTAAATCATTAAGCATTTTTTTAAGTTCTTGTGCACTTTTTTCATAATAACCAGCAAATTCAACCCCTTGGTATCCAATTTTTGCAACTTCTTTTAAAGTATTATAAAAATCCTTTGCACAATCATCTCTCACAGAAAACAACTGAACCGCTATTTTTGCTTCCATTTTTCCCTCCTTATTTATATTTTTAAAGCAGTTGATTTTGAATTTAGTTTAACTTCATCTGCTGTCACTTCTTTCCCTAAAATATTTGAAAGATAAATACCTTCTGAAATTAACATCGTATTTAAAGCAATTTCTGCTGTTGGTAAAAGTTCAACCCTTCCCTGTAAAACTGCAATCCAGTGATGCTGAGGGCTATCATAAGCATCTCCATTTTCATAAACATTGTGCCATATAAAATCAGCAATATCAAGATTAAAAGTCGCATCCATTGGAATATCTCCTATATTTGTAAAGTATTTTAATGGATTTAAACGAATACCTCCTTTATTTCCAACAATGTATGAACTTTCAAATGGGTCTAAATGAATTGCCCATGCCTCAACTATCTCCATAGTTATATCACTTTTAAATTTAACAAATCCAATACCAAGTTCCTCTACATCAAAATTACTTATTTTTCTTCTTTCTTTATTCATTTCTATTTCTTGATAAATTTTACCACTTATTCTTAAAACTTCTGGATTTCCAATTAGGTAAAGTATATTTGCAATATGATAAACTCCCATATCGTACAAAGCACCACCCGCAGCAACTTCTTTCTGAACAAAAAATTTAGAACCATATCCATCAACAAAAGGTCTTCCTAACCTTCTATATCCAGTACTTCTTGCATAGTAAATTCTCCCAAGATATCCATTTTCAATTAAAACTTTTGCACCTTTTGTCTCTTTTGAGAATAAAGTTCCAAGTTGAATACTTAAATTTTTTTTTGTCTTTTTTGCTGTCTCATACATTTTTAAAGCATCTATGTAGGAACCAGCCATTGGTTTTTCACAATAAACATGTTTGCCTGAATTTAGTGCTTCAACTGTAACTGGCATATGTAAGTTATTATGAAGACATACATCAACTGCTTCTATATCTTCTTTCTTAAGTAAATCCCTAAAATCTAAGTAATATTTGGGAATATTGTATGTCTCACAAACTTTTTTGCACTCTTCTTCATTTATATCACAAATAGCCACAATTTCTGCTTCTGGGATATTTTTATATCTTGTAATATGTGCTTTCCCTATCTGACCAACACCAATAATTCCAATTTTAACTTTTCTTTTCATTTTTTCCTCCTAATTGAAATTCCTAAATATTTTAATATATTTTTTTAGAAGTTCAATTTGTTTAAAAACTTTTTGTAAGAATTTATTAAAAATGTTAATATTTTTTTTAGGAGTAAAAAAATGGAATTAGAAACAGGGATAAGAAACAGAAAAATAAGAAAAAAACAAATAGCGGGAGCAATTGTTATATTTCTTATAATTACCTCTGTTTTTTTGCATCAAATTTCTAAAAAGTCAAAAGATTTTAAAAAAGAAGATGATGAAATAAGAAAGTTTATTTTTAAAGAAGAAATAAAGTTGAAGCAAAAATTTGTTGCTGGAGAGCCGGATGCAGAATTTAAGATTGCTTTAATAAAGTTAGAGGGTGAAATAATAGGATATCCAAGTAAATATTATCAGAAAAGTGTATCTGAGATAGTTAGAAGTGCATTAGATTTAGCAAAACAGGATGAAAAGGTTAAAGGGATAATTATTCAGATAAATAGTCCTGGTGGTGATATTATTGAAGTAGAAAAAATATATGAAAAGATAGAGGAAATAAAAAAATCAAAGATAATTGTTTCACTTTTAGAAAATATTGCAGCATCTGGAGGATATTATTGTGCCTGTGGTACAAATAAAATTATAGCCAATCCATTGACAATTACTGGAAATATTGGAGCAGTAATTCTTTTTTATAATGTAAAAGAACTCTTTGAAAAAAAACTTGGAATAAATATGATAGTTATAAAAAGTGGAAAACATAAAGATATTGGTTCTCCTTTTAGAAAAATGGATATTGAAGAAAAAAATATTTTACAAAATCTTGTTGATGAGGCAGCAAAAAGATTTTTAAATGTAGTTTTAAAAAATAGAAAAATCCGTCCCGAGGATATTCCTATAGTTTCTGATGGAAGAATCTTTACAGGAATCCAAGCAAAAGAAATAGGACTTGTAGATGAAATAGGAACTTTGAAAAAAGCGATTGAAACAATTAAAGAAATGACGAAAATAAAAAAACTAAAAGTTATTGAATATTATTATAAACCAAGTTTATTTGAATTACTTGGGTTCTATGGAAGTGAGAAGTTATATTTTTCAAAATTCCACCAAATTAGTACCCCTGTTTTAAAATATATATGGATACCAAATATTTAAATATATGGAAAATCAAGAGTTGAAATACGCAGGTTTTATAGAAAGATTTATAGCTTTTTTTATAGATTTAATTGTTTTTTTATGTTTATATTCTATTATGAAAGTTTTTATACTTAAGGTAATTCCTTCAGTTGATATTATGGAAGATTTAGTTCCATCAATTCAACGTGAAATATACACTTTTGACTTTTTTTACAATTATTTTGCTTTTTTATTAAGGTCCTTTATACTATTTATAATATTCTTTATTTTCCTAATCTTTTACGAAATATTTCTCGTAGGTAAATTTGGAGCTACATTAGGGAAAATGATAATGGGTATAAAAATTGTTGATGAGAATGGTAATAAAATATCTTATGGAACTGCTTTTATAAGAGAAATTTTGATAAAAGTTGTATTTTATTTTTTAATTTTTTTCATTGCAGGACTTGGATATCTGTGGGCTTTATGGGATAAGAAAAAACAAACATGGCATGATAAAATTGCAAAAACTATTGTAATTAAAGAATAGAAGTAAAAATAATTTTTGGTAGTTCTTCTTTTTTTATTTTAAACTTTAAAATTTTCCCATCTTTAAATATAAGGTAAACTTTTGATTTCTTCCCCTCTCCAAAAAAATCTTGTGTATTTGCTATAATAAGGTCAAGTTTTTTTTCTTTTAATTTTCTAATTGCATTTTCTATAATATTTTCTGTTTCAAGTGCAAATCCCACAATTTTCTGATTTTTCTTTTTTATTTTTGAGACATTTTTTAATATATCTGGGTTGGGAATAAGTTTAAGTTTCCATTCTTTCTTTATCTTGAGTTTATTTCTATATTTTCTGTAAGGTCTCCAATCACTTACTGCTGCTGACATAATTAATAAATCCACTTTAGGGAAATATTTAACTATTTCTTTTTGCATTTCTCTTGCTGACTCAACTTTAATAAGTTTTATGCCAGATGGTATTGGTAAATTGGTAGGTCCACTTATAAGAATTACATCATATCCTAAATTTTTTGCATATTCTGCAATTAAATATCCCATTTTACCTGTAGAAGGATTGCTTATAAATCTAATTGGGTCAATATATTCTCTTGTTGGGCCTGCACTTACAAGAACTTTTATCTTTTTGCTAACCATTCTATTTCTGCCTCTAAAAATTCATCAATCTCTCCATCCATAACCCCATCTATATTTGAAGTTTCAACCTCTGTTCTATGGTCTTTTACAAGAGTATATGGACAGAAAATATATGACCTTATCTGACTCCCCCATGTTATTTCTTTCTCTTGACTTCTCTTTTCTTCCTCCTTTTTTCTTTTTTCTTCAAGGTATAATTGATATAATCTACTTTTAAGGATTTTCATTGCAATCTCTTTATTTTTAAATTGACTTCTTTCATTCTGACATTGAACAACTATTCCTGTGGGTTTATGTCTTATTCTTACCGCTGTCTCTACTTTGTTTACATTCTGACCACCATGTCCTCCTGCTCTAAAAGTTTCTATCTCTATATCCTCATCTTTTATTTCTATTTTTATATCTTCCTTTACTTCCGGAATAACATTCACTCCGGCAAAACTTGTATGTCTCCTTCTATTTGCATCAAAAGGAGAAATTCTAACAAGACGATGGACACCTGTTTCTCCTTTTAGATAACCATATGCATTTTTACCTGAAATTATTGCAGTTATTCTTTTTAATCCTGCTTCTTCTCCCGGAAGAAAATCAATAACTTTTACATCATATCCTTTCTTTGAAGCCCATTTACTATACATTCTCCATAACATACTTACCCAATCACATGCTTCTGTTCCACCTGTCCCTGAATGTAATGTTATTATTGCGTTATTAGAATCTTCTTCTTTCCAAATATATTCAATCTTAATTTTTTTTATATTTTCTTCTAATCTATTTAAAATTTCCTCACCTTCTTTTTCAAGTTCTCCATCAGGGTTATCATTTATTAATTCATACAATATCTCACATTCTTTTATATCTTTTTCAATTTCTTCAATTTTTTCTTTTCTTTCTTTCAAAACATTCCACTCATCTATTTTTTTCTTATCACTTATAAATCCTTTCTCATGCATTTCCTTTTCAAGTAATTCAAAATTTTTTAAATCTTCGTTTATCTTAAATTTTTCTTTTATATCATTCCAATTCTTTTTTATCTCTTCCAATCTTTCAATCATCTTAATCATTTTTTAATTCCCTCCAAATTTTTTCAAGTAATTCTTTTAATCCTTCTCCTTTTAATGCAGAAATTAAATAAACATCTTTAAAATAATTTTTAACTTTTTCTATGTTGTCCTTGCTTTTATCAAGGTCTATCTTATTACCAACAATAATTTCTTTTTTTTCAATAAGTTTATCACTATAATTTTTAAGTTCCTCTCTTATTACTTTATATCTATTTATTATATCATTTTCGCTTAAATCCAAAAGATGAAGTAATATTTTGGTCCTTTCAATATGCTTTAAAAATTTAATTCCCAGCCCTTTCCCTTTTGAAGCACCTTCTATTAAACCTGGTATATCTGCTACAACAAAACTTCTAAAATCACCAAGGTCAACAAGTCCAAGATTTGGTTCAAGAGTTGTAAAAGGATAATCAGCAATTTTAGGTCTTGCTTTTGAAATTTTTGATAATAAAGTACTTTTTCCGCTATTTGGATATCCAATTATTCCAACATCTGCTATAAGTTTTAATTCAAGTTTTATAATTTTCTCTTCCCCTCTTTCCCCTTTAGTTGCAATTCTTGGAGTTTGATTCGTAGATGACTTAAAGTGAGTATTCCCCAAACCACCCTTTCCACCTTTTGCAGCGATAATATAATCTCCTTCTTTTACAAGGTCTGCTAATATTTTTTCTTCTCCATCTTTTATCTCTTTAATAATTGTCCCACAAGGAACTTCAATTATTAAGTCATCTCCATCTTTCCCTTTCTTATTATTACTACTTCCCGGTTTTCCATTTTCTGCATAAAAATGTTTCTGAAAATGGAAATCTAACAATGTTTTTTTACTTTTTACTGCTTTAAAAATTATATCTCCTCCTTTACCTCCATCTCCACCCCAAGGTCCTCCTTTAGGAACAAATTTTTCCCTTCTAAAAGCAATACAACCATCACCACCTTTACCACTTCTTATATATATTTCTGCTTCATCTACAAATTTAACCATTTTTAATCTCTTCCTTAAATTTCTCTAAGTCTTCTTTTGTAATAAAATCACATTTCTTTAAAATTTCTTTTACAAAAACTTTTGGAATTTTAAATATTTTGATTACCTCTTTTTTAATCCTTTCTAAATCTTCAGTATGCTGATATCCCTCTTCTTCAATATTTTGGATTATTTTTCTAAAATTTTTTTTCAGAAAATAAAAACTACCAATACCAAAATTAAGAAACTTATTCGTAAATTTTTTATCCTCCATATTTAATCACCTCCCTTGCTTTTGTAATAATTTTTTCTGCGAGTTTCTCTCCTATACCTATTTTTCTTAATTGTTCAGTGGTTAAAGTAGAAATAATATTAATGTCAGGGAAATTTAAAATAATCTTCTTTTTAATCTTTTCTCCTACCCCATCAATTTCATCAAGAAATGAAAATTTTATGTTTTTACTTCTTATTTTTCTATGGTATGAAATTGCAAATCTATGTGCCTCATTTCTTATTCTCTGTAAAAGTTGTAATTCTGGAGAGTTTAAAGGTAAACTTATTCCTTCATCTTTCCAAATAACATAAATTTTTTCTTCCCTTTTGGCAAGGGAAATTACAGGAATTTTCAAATTGTATTTCTTTAAAACAGAAACCGCTACATTCAATTGCCCTTTCCCACCATCCACCAGAATAAGGTCAGGAAGATTTTGCCTTTCTTCTTCTGTATCAAATCTTCTTGTTAAAACCTCTTCTAACATCCGATAGTCGTCAATTCCTTCAACTGTCTTTATCTTATATCTTCTATAACCATCTTTATATGGCATTCCCCCAAGAAAAGATACTTTACTTCCAACAGAATAAGAGCCTGAAATGTTTGAAATATCATATCCTTCAATTAAATTAGGTATTTTTTCAAGTTTTAATAATTTGGAAAGGTTATAAAGAATATTCTCTTGTCCATATTTATATAACTCCTCCTCATCTCTCATTGGGAATTTTTTCTCCATTTCATTCAAAAGAAATAATCTTTTTTTTATCTTATCTGCTTCTTCAAAGTTTAATTTCCTAATTTCTTCTACCATCCATTTTTTTAATTTTTTTTCAAATTCCTTATATTTACCTTCAAAAAAAGCAATAATTCCTTCTACTAATTTTTTATATTCTTCTTTGTTTATCTTCCCTTCACAAGGCCCAGAACATTTTCCTATATGATATTGAATACATAATTTTGTTTTACCATTAGATATATCTTTTTTACAATTCCTTACAGGATAAAATTTTCTGATAAATCTTACAATTTCTTTTAAAAGTTTTTTATTTGTAAAAGGACCAAAATAAATTGCATCCTCATTCTTTTTCTCTCTTACTATTTGAATAGAAGGGAAATCATCTTTTGTTATTTTAAGTAATGGATAACTTTTATCATCTTTTAAGTTTGTATTATATTTGGGTTGATATTCTTTTATTAATTTATTTTCAAGTATAAGTGCTTCTGCTTCTGATGAAACAGGTATTACTTCAAAATCATAAATTTTTTCTGAAAGAAGAAGTACTTTTGTATTATTCCCAGAAGGATTGAAATAAGAACGAACTCTTTTAGATAAAGATGAGGCCTTCCCAACATATATAACTTCTCCATTTCTATTCTTCATTAAATATACACCTGGAGAATTAGGAAGTTTTTTAAGTTTGAGTTTCATTTCCTGTTTCATTTTGCTTTGATTCTTTAGAAATTTCATCTACATAGTTTAATTGTAAATTAGCAATCGTTGTATTTAAAAACCTGTCTTCTTCTTCAGTTAAATTACCTTTTGTTTTTTCTTTTAAAATTTCAAGTAGTTCTATTATTTCCTTTACTACTTCAAGTTTCTTCTCAATTTTCCCTGTTAATGGATTTGGAATCTTTCCAAGAGATTGCCAGCCCATTTCTGCAAAAAAAGTAACTATTAAATTAAAATTCATAATAAAACCTCCTCTTTTATTATTTTAATTATACCGAATATACTTTTATTTTTTAAAGATTACTAAAAAACTCTATTAGAGAACGACTTAATGGAGAGAGCCAATTAAGAAAACCTGTCATTGCTAAAAAAAGAACTATAAAAATTCCATATCTTTCTATTCTTTCATAGAATAATCTTAGATTGTAAGGAAGTAAAACTGTAATAACTCTTGAACCATCAAGGGGTGGAATTGGAATTAAATTGAAAAAAGCAAGAATAAAATTTATGAAACTGGCAATAAGTAAAAATTCACCCAAAACACTTTTGGAAAAAAACTTATATAAAAATGAAAGAATTATACCAAATAAAATATTGCTAATTGGCCCTGAAAGACCAACAGTTATCATTCCTACTTTATAATTTCTGAAGTAATAAGGATTTATTGGTACTGGTTTTGCAACTCCAATTAGTATTGGAAACTTAAGAATTACCAATAAGAAAGGAAGTAAAATTGTACCAATTGGGTCAATATGTGGTATTGGATTAAAAGTTAAACGGCCCATGTATTTTGCTGTTGGGTCACCATTTCTTAAAGCAGCATATCCATGAGCAACTTCATGAAGAATTACAGAAAATAACAAAATAACAACAAAAATTAATGTTTCTGTGATGGTTTTTATCATAAGTATATCCTTTGTTTTACTTTACAATTTTTATTCCCTTCTGTCAATCTAAATTTTTATTGACGAGGTTTTTTTTTAAAGTTAAAATAAATAGAGATCCTTAAAATATATATTTTAACATCTATGTAAAGGAGAGGAGGTAAAATGTTAAAGACACAGATTGCAAAAAAAGAAAAAATAAAAAGAAAATGGTTTATAGTTGA
This sequence comes from bacterium, assembly GCA_026416755.1. Lineage (GTDB taxonomy): Bacteria > Ratteibacteria > UBA8468 > B48-G9 > JAFGKM01 > JAMWDI01. The sequence continues at coordinate 13,190 of JAOAEP010000090.1, forward strand.
TGCAGAAGGACAAATATTAGGGCGT